>URIT01000077.1 GCA_900547945.1 uncultured bacterium | reverse complement strand
TCCCGTTCCGCAACGCGCTCAAGGCGTTCTACTCCGTCGTCAAGACGCTGGAGGGCCGGCAGCGCTTCACGTTCCTCACCGGCATCAGCAAGTTCTCGAAGGTCTCGATCTTCTCCGACCTCAACAACCTCAAGGACATGACGATGGAGCGGAGCTGCGCGACGCTCTTCGGCTACACGCGCGGGGAGGTCGAGCGGAACCTGCCGGGTCTCCTCGGCCGCTTCGCGGAGGCGAACGGCCTCACGCGCGCGCAGGGCCTCGCCGAGATCGAACGCTGGTACGACGGCTACCGGTTCGAGGAGGAGGCCGAGCGCGTGATCAACCCGGTCTCGCTCGGGCTCTGCCTCGCGTCCTGCAAGCTGCGCAACTACTGGGCGACGACGGCGATGACGACGTTCCTGATGGACGCGCTGAAGCGCCGGCCGCTCAACTTCGCGAAGGTGGACGTGGACGAGTCGGTGCTCGGCACCTACGAGCCGGACCGGGCGGACTTCACGACGCTCCTCTTCCAGAAGGGCTACCTCACGATCACGGGCTTCCAGCAGCGCGGGACGACGCGGCGCTACGCGCTCGACTTCCCGAACCTGGAGGTGGAGAACTCCTTCCTCCGGCAGGTCGTGCCGGCCTACACGGGGCAGGAGCAGAACCGCGCGAACGACATCCAGGCCGACGCGGTGGACGCGCTCTACGCCGGCGAGCCGGAGCGGTTCGTCGCGGCGCTCAAGCGGCTCTTCGCGAACATCCCCTACGACCTCACGGACCGGCAGAACGAGCAGATGTGGCAGGCGATCGTCTATGTGGTCCTCAAGATGGTCGGCGTGGACGTCGGCGGCGAGGTGAAGACGAACGAGGGGCGGATCGACATGACGGCGGAGACGCCGGAGCATGGCTACGTGGTCGAGTTCAAGCTCGGCGCGTCGGCGGCAGCGGCGATCGCGCAGATCAAGGCGAACCATTACGCCGACCGCTTCGCGGGCAACGGCAAGACGCTCACGCTCATCGGCCTCGCGTTCTCGAAGGAGAAACGTACAGTCGTTGACGCGGCCATCGAGGAGGTTTGACGGGCACCGCCACGCCGACAAGATCCTGTCGGCAGGGGCACTGCCACGGCAATGCGCGAAACGAACGGGCCGCAAAGGAAACGTAGGATGAAAGGCACGGAGGGGAACGGAAATGGAGATCGAAAGATGAAAACGAAGATGAAGACCGGGATTCTCGTCGGCTGGGCGCTGGCCCTCGTCTGCGCCGTCGGCGCGCAGGTGGTTCTTGACACGGGGGCGCAGACGCAGGCGTTCGGCCCCGGGAAGGGCAGGGGCTACACGGTCGCGCTCCGGCCCGAGTGGGGCGTCCTGACGCTGCGCACGCGCATGAAGACGACGGACCTCGTGCGCGGGCGCGAGGGCTGGATGAACGGACGCATCCCGATGAGCTTCCACGACAAGACGGGGAAGCGGGTGGGGCCGTGGCCGAACGTCTTCGGCTTCGAGGGGACGTGCGGCTGGACGGACTGCGTGCGCGACTTCCCGATCCCCGAGGGCGCGGCGACGCTCCGGATCGGCCCGCACAACTTCGGCACGTCCGGCACGGTGGAGGTGGGCCCGCTCACGCTCGCCGTCAAGCGCAACCGCGTGGCGCGGCCCTGCAACGCGCCGCTTCCCGCCGGCGCGCCGCCCGACCCCGGCTCGCTCGACGACGCCTGGCGCGCCACGACGCCCACGCGCGCGCGCTGGTCGCTGAACGGCCTCTGGCAGCTACGCCCCGTCCTCACGAACGACGTGCCGGACGCCGTGCCGGGCGCGGACGACAACTGGGGCTGGGGCAAGATCCCCGGCATGCTCGGCTCCGGCTGGGCGACGGGCCAGGAGGTCGTCCTCTCGGACTGGTTCGAGGACCACGGCGTGAAGCCGGACTTCAGCGAGGCGGCGTGGTACGGCCGCACGTTCACGATGCCGCGCGAGACGGCGGGGCGGCGCGTCGTCGTCACGTTCACGACGCTCAACACGCGCGCGGTTGTCTACGTGGACGGGCAGGCGGCGGCGACCGTCGTCTTCCCCGGCGGCGAGGCGGACATCACGCCCTTCGTGAAGCCCGGCGAGCGGCAGACGCTCGCCCTCCACGTGACGGCCTACCCGCTCGACCCGAAGACGCTGGAGTTCAGCGCGCCGGACCGCGCCGTCGAGCGGAAGAACACCGTGAAGTTCCGGGGCGTGACGGGCGACGTCTACCTCGACGCCTTCCCGAAGACGGCGCGCATCGCCGACGGCACCGTCGCATGCGACGTGGCCGGCGGACGCGCCACGTTCGTGGCCGAGTGCGAGGGGGTGGCGACGAACGCCCTCTACACGCTCGTCGCGCGCGTGGGGGCGCGGACGTTCGAGGGCGCGCGCCTCCGTCCCGACGCCGACGGGCGGCTCGCCTTCACGGCCGACTGGGCGGACGCGCCGAAGTGGGACGTCCACACGCCCGGCAACCTGCTGACCTGCGCGCTCGAGCTGCGCGACGCGGCGGGGACGCCGCTCGACGCGGCCCTGCCGTTCCGCTTCGGCTTCCGCGACATCCGCGCCGTCGGGCGCGACCTGCGCCTCAACGGCACGACGATCCACCTGCGCGCGCTCTACAACCGCAACATGAACGGTTCGACGGCGCTCGCGGCGAAGGAGACGTGCCGCGCGCTCTGCCGCCGCCTGAAGGCCGAGGGCTTCAACTACATCATCGCGGGCAACTACGACTTCGCCCCCGGCACGGTGAGCTACATGGACGGCCTCCTGGAGGCGTGCGACGAGGAGGGGATGCTCTTCTCCTTCTCGCTTCCCCACATCCGCGACTTCGGCGTGCAGCTCGACAGGCCCGAGGTGGCCGCGCGCTACCGCGCCCGCGCCCGGTGGTGCATCCGCCGCGCGCGGAACCACCCGAGCGTCGTCACCTACGCGATGAACCACAACGCGACGGGGTACTGCGGGGACATGAACCCGCTGCGGATCGACGGGCGCTACGAGCTGAAGGAGGACGCGACGCACAGGTTCCGCAACCGCAGCCAGGCGAAGATCGCGGCGGCAATCGCGCGGTCGCTCGACGCGACGCGCCCGATCTACCACCACGAGTCGGGCAACCTCGACGACTTCCACACCGTGAACATCTACCTCAACTGGTCGCCCGTGCAGGAGCGGAGCGACTGGCTGGAGCACTGGAGCGCACAGGGCGTGAAGCCGCTCTTCTTCGTGGAGTGGGGCATGCCGCACATCTCCAGCTGGTCGAGCTACCGCGGCCCGCTCTTCATCTGGCGCAAGGCGGGCTACCAGAGCCTGTGGGCGAGCGAGTTCGCGGCGGCCTTCCGGGGCGACGCCGCCTACGAGGGCGCGACGCCGGAGGCCGTGCGCGCGCTCGCCCGCGAGGAGGCGCTGTGGGCGCAGGGCAAGCCGATGTTCTGGGGGCACCTCAACGCGCCGATCAGGGGGCTCACGAACAACTACCACGGCGTGCAGGCCCTCTACATGGACGACAACTGGCGCAGCCACCGCGCCTGGGGCATCTCGGCGATGTTGCCGTGGGACCAGGGGGCGTTCCACACGCGCGTCCGCCCGGCGTCCGCGCGGCCGAACCCGGCGCGCTGGGAGAAGCTCAAGGCCCCGGGCGTCGTGCCCGACTGGTTCCCGGACGGCGAATGGGACGTCGGTACGGGCGCGGAGGCGGACTTCGCGCGCACGAAGGTCGGCGACGTCCTCTACCGCTGGAACCGCGAGGACTGCGCGTTCATCGGCGGCGAGGGCGTCTTCACCGACAAACGCCACCACTACCGTCCGGGCGAGGAGCTGCGGAAGACGCTCGTCATCCTGAACGACCGGCGTGTCGAGCAGGAGGTCGCCTGGACGTGGACGCTCGCGGAGACGACGCGCGCGGGGACGGCGCGCGTCCCGGCGGGCGGGCGCGTCGACGTGCCGCTCGCCTGCACGCTGCCGCAGAAGGCGGGCGCCTGGGAGCTGAAGGCCGCCTTCACGTTCGCGGGCGGCGCCGTGCAGCGCGACGCCTTCGCCCTGGAGACGTACGCGCCCGCGAAGACGGCGCGCGTCGAGAACCTCCTCCTCTGCGACCCCGTGGGGCTGACGGCGAAGGCGTTCGACCGCCTCGGCATCGCCTACGGGCGGACGGACGGGCGGACGGCCCTCCCGGACGCGGCGCGGCTCGTCGTCGGGCGCGGTGCGCTCACGCGGACCCTCTTCAACGACGTCGTCGTCCCCGCCGCGCGCCGCCGCGGGCGCGTGCTCATTTTCGAGCAGGACAAGGAAACGCTGGAGTCCATCGGTTTCCGCGCGCAGAACTACGGCCTGCGCAACGCCTTCGCGCGCTACCCGGAACCCCGGCTCGCGCTGACGGGCGCGAAGCTGCGCGACTGGAACGGCGCGGCGACGTTCATCCCCACGCACCTGCAGAACCTCGCCGAGATCGAGACGGGCTACCCGCGCGAGCGCTGGGCCGGGTTCGACAACACGCGCGTGTGGCGCTGCGGAAACCGGGGCAGCCTCGCGAGCGTCCTCCCCGAAAAGCCGTCCGTCGGCGACTGGCGCGCCCTCGTGGACGGCGCGTTCGACCTCCAGTACGCGCCGCTCCTCGACTGGATGGTCGAGCGCGGGCGCATCACGTTCTGCCAGCTCGACGTCACGGCGCGCACGGTGGCCGATCCCGTGGCGGACGACCTTGTACACGCGCTCGTCGCGCGCCTCGCCGATCCCGTCACGTGGCCGAAGTGGCCGCGCGCCCTCGGGCAGCGGGCGTGGCTCGCGGGGCTCGCGTACCAGATCCCGATCAAGCAGGACCCGGACGACCGCGAGAGCGGTGCCTACCTCGTCTCGTCGGGCGCGGTGAAGCCGGCGGACTTCGACGCGCAGATCGCGAAGGGCGGGCGCGCGCTCCTCCTCGGGCTCACCGCCGAGGAGATCGCCCAGTGGAGCCCCGTAAAGCTCGCGGCCGCCCCGACGAACGGCTGCTACGCCTCCCGCATCGAGAAACTGCCGCCGGAACTGAACGGCCTCTCGAACGGCGACTGGGCCTGGCACGGCGCGCTTGCCTTCACGGCGTTCACCGAGCCGGCGGCGGACGGCAACGAGGCCCTGCGCGTCGTGCGGCACGGAAAGGGCGTGCTCGTCTTCTGGCAGACGCCGCCGTGGACGATCGACGCGGACGCGAAGCCCTACCTGCGCACGACGAAGCGCCGCGCGAACGCGATGCTCGCGCGCCTCATGGGCAACCTCGGCTTCGTCTCGACCGCCCTCTCGGTGCGCTACGGCGACGTCCCCGTCGCCGAGGACGACCCCTACCGCTACTACCGCTGGTAGGCGGACGCACTGAAATTTGGTATGATTGCCTTCGGAAAAGGAGCGATGGCATGCAGACAATGCTCAACGTACGCGAAGCAAAGGCCGATTTCTCGAAGATCCTCTCGCATATCGAGAAGGACATGGTTTCGGTGACCATTATGCGTTCAGGGAGGCCGATTGCCCGGCTTTCTCCGATCACGACACGCCGTTCCGTCAAGCCCATGCGCAAATATGTGGGCAAAGTGCGCCTTGTCGGTGATGCCTGCGCCGATACGACGGCAGACTGGGAGGCTTTGAATGCGCCGTCTCCTTCTTGACACCTGTGCCATCCTTCGGTTGGCTGCGGGGGTTGGCGTCCTCTCCAACCGTGCATTGACGGCCCTTGAAGAGGCAACGGCGGTTTTTGTCTCGCCCATTTCCCTGTGGGAAATTGCCTTGAAGGCACGGGCCGGCAATCTTCAACTGCCCAATGAACCGAGGGTGTTCTTTGACGATGTTGTCGCGTACTATGGCTTGGAGGTCCTTTCGCTTTCCCTTGACGTCATGTCCAAGTCCATAGACCTCCCGTTGTTTCACCGTGATCCGGCCGACCGCTTCATCATTGCAACGGCATTGCTGAACAATCTCGTCGTCGTCACGACGGATCACCGCTTCGGGCAATATGGTGTGGAGGTGCTGTCCTAGCTTTCTGACGGTGGCGTTCCCGCTGGTAACGGACGCAAGGGAAGGAGCGGATATGACCCGGTACGTGATGGTTGGACTGGTGGCAGTTGCGGCGCTCTTCGCCGGGGCGGCGGTGGAGTCCGCCGCGCCCCGGACGACGGGGGAATGGCTGGACACGGGGTGGGCGTTCGCCCGCTTCCATGCGACGCCGGAGCCGAAGGGGGCGGAGGCGGCCGACTTCGACGCCTCGGCATGGCAGCGCGTGCGCCTGCCGCACGACTGGGGTGTGGCGTTTCCGTTCTCCGCGAAGATCTCGGGCGTGCTGGGGCGGCTGCCGTATTTCGGCACGGGCTGGTACAAGCGCGACTTCACGGTGACGGAGGCGCAGCGGCGCGGGAAGGTCTACCTCGACTTCGGCGGCGCAATGTCGCTGACGACCGTCTACGTCAACGGGCGGAAGGTCGGCGAGCGGCCGTTCGGCTTCATCTCGTTCCGCGTGGACGCGACGGACGCGCTCGTGCCGGGCGCGCGGCAGCATCTGGCGGTGCGCCTGGAGAACCGCCAGGGCAGCGGGCGCTGGTACCACGGCGGCGGCCTCTACCGCCGCGTGCGGCTCACCTTCGCGCCGAAGGTCCACGTCGACACGTGGGGCGTGACCGTGCGCAGCACCGTGCGGGGCAAGGACGCCGAGGTGACGGCGGACGTGAAGGTCGCCGGCGGCGCGGGCACGGTCGCCTGCACCGTCTTCGACGGGGCGCGCCCCGTCGCGACGCTCGCGGACGGGCGCGGCGTCATCCGCGACGTGCATCTCTGGGACGTGGACGATCCGCACCTCTACGTGCTGGAGGTGCGCGTGACCTCCGTCGACGGGGAGGTGGATGTCTACCGCCAGCCCTTCGGCGTGCGGACGGTCGCGTTCCGCCCGAAGGAGGGGCTGTTCCTCAACGGCCGCTACCTGAAGCTGCGCGGCGTCTGCCAGCATTCGGACACCGGCGCGCTCGGCACGGCCGCCTACGCACGCGCGTTCGAGCGCCAGCTGGAGCTCCTGAAGGAGATGGGCGCGAACGCCGTGCGCACATCGCACAACCCGCCGAGCGTCGAGATGCTGGACGCCTGCGACCGGCTCGGTCTTCTCGTGCTGGACGAGGCGTTCGACATGTGGACGATCCGCAAGGGCGGACCCAATTCCTACGCCCGCTACTTCAACGACTGGTGGAAGACGGACCTCACGGACTTCATCCGCCGCGACCGCAACCACCCGTCCGTCGTGATGTGGTCGATCGGCAACGAGGTCGGCGAGCAGTGGAAGCCGGAAATCGGCCTCCCGATCGCCTCGAACCTCGTCGCGACGTGCCATGCGGAGGACCCGACGCGCCCGGTGACGATCGGCTGCGACGCCCGCGCGACGTGGACGAACGGCTACGTGCAGGTCGTGGACGTCTTCGGCGTCAACTACAAGGCCGACCACTACGGGGACTTCTACCGCCTCTTCCCCGGCAAGGGGCTCGTCGGCACGGAGACGGAATCGCTCCTCTCGACGCGCGACGCCTACTATTTCCCGGAGGACGACGACTGGGGTTCCCTTGAGCGTCCCAACTACCGGGGCATGTACGACTTCCAGGTATCGAGCTACGAGAAGTACACGATCCGTCCCTCCAACACGGCGCCGGAGATCGAGTTCAAGGCGCAGCGGCAGTTCCCGCAGTGCTACGGGTGTTTCGTCTGGACGGGCTTCGACTACCTCGGCGAGCCCTCGCCCTACGAACGTGCCCAGCCGTACCACCGGGCGAGTTCGCCGGAGAAGCGGGCCGAGATGGACGCCTTCCGGGCGCAGTACGGCACGAACGCCTGCCCGTCGCGCAGTTCCTACTACGGCATCTTCGACCTGTGCGGCTTCCCGAAGGACCGCTACTGGAGCTACCGCGCGGAATGGCGGCCGGACGTGCCGACGGCGCACATCCTGCCGCACTGGACGTGGCCGGGGCGAGAAGGGCGCCTCACGCCGGTCCACGTCTATGCGAACGGCGACGAGGCGACGCTCTACGTCAACGGCAAGCCGCAGGGGCGGCGGGTGAAGGACGAGGCGCTGCGGTTCATGTGGAACAACGTCCGCTACGAGCCGGGCGAGGTGAAGGTCGTCGTGAAGAAGGGTGGCAAGGTCTGGGCCACGGCCGTGCGGCGGACGGCGGGGCCGGCCGTGCGGCTGGAGGCGACGACCGACCGCACGACGCTCCGGGGGCTCCAGGACCTCGCCTACGTGGCGCTCGCGCTGCGCGACGCGCGCGGCACGGTCGTGCCGGAGGCGGACGTGGAGCTGGCGTTCGAGGCCGGCGGCGCGGTGGAGCTGATCGGCGTCTGCAACGGCGACCCGACGGACTGGACGGGCTTCCAGGCGGGGCGACAGAAGACCTTCCACGGCCTCTGCCAGGCGGTCCTCCGCGTGCGCGAGGGCCGGCGCGGCGCGGGCTGGCTGACGGCCCGGGGCGGCGAGCTGGACGCCCGGCTTTCGTTCGAGGTCCGCGATTGACCCGCCCCGTCCCGCATTGTGCTATAATCTCCGCATGAAATACTACCTCGCCATCGACATCGGGGCCTCGTCGGGCCGCCACATTCTCGGTCACGTCGAAGACGGGCGGATGGTCCTCGAAGAGGTCTACCGCTTCGACAACGCGCAGGTCCGCCGGAACGGACACGACTGCTGGGACCACGAGGCGCTCGCGAAGAGCGTGCTCGCCGGCCTTGCGAAGTGCCGGGAACTCGGCAAGGTCCCGCATTCCGTCGGCATCGACACGTGGGCCGTCGACTACATCCTCCTGGACGGGAAGGACCAGCCGTGTTCGGACATGGTGGCCTACCGCGACGCGCGCACGCAGGGCATGGACGCCGTGGTGGACGCCGCCGTGCCGCTCGCCGAGCTCTACGCCCGCACGGGCATCCAGAAGCAGCCGTTCAACACCGTCTACCAGCTCACGGCCCTCCGGCGCGAACATCCCGAACAGCTCGCGGCGGCCGCCCGCTTCCTGATGGTGCCGGACTACCTCAACTTCGTCCTCACGGGCCGGATCGCGAACGAGTACACGAACGCCTCCTCCACGAACCTCCTCAACGCCCGCACGAAGACGTGGGACGGGGAGGTCCTCGACCGCCTCGGTCTGCCGCGCCGCATCTTCGGCGAACTGCGGATGCCGGGCACGGCACTCGGCGGCTTCACGAAGGCCGTGCAGGAGGCGGTTGGGTTCGACGCGCAGGTCGTCCTCCCCGCGACGCACGACACGGGCAGCGCCTTCCTCGCCGTCCCCGCGCGCGACGGCCGGGCCGTCTACATCTCGTCGGGCACGTGGTCCCTCCTCGGCGTCGAGAACGACGCGCCGATCACGACGCCCGCCTCCCAGGCCGCGAACTTCACGAACGAGGGCGGCGCCTGGTACCGCTTCCGCTACCTCAAGAACATCATGGGCCTCTGGATGGTCCAGAGCATCCGCCGCGAACTGAACGGCGTCGCCTACGTGGAGGGCAAGGCGCGCGCGGCCTCCTGGACGCTCGCCGACCACGAGCCGGGCCGCACGTACTCCTTCGGCGACCTGGAGGCGGCCGCGAAGGCCGCCGCCGCGTTCACGGGCACGGTGGACGTGAACGACGCGCGCTTCCTCGCGCCCGACTCGATGATCGCGGAGGTCGTCGCGGCGGCGGACGTGAAGCCGGCGACGGTGGGCGAACTCGTGCAGTGCGTCTACCGGTCGCTCGCGCGGTGCTACGCGGACGCGATCCGGCACCTTTCCGCGCTCACGGGCAAGACCTACACCTCGGTCAACATCGTGGGCGGCGGCTCGAAGGACGGCTACCTCAACGCGCTCACCGCCCAGGCCACGGGCCTCGACGTGTTCGCGGGCCCGACGGAGGGGACGGCGATCGGCAACCTGATCGTGCAGTTCATCGCGGGCGGCGAATTCCCCGACCTCGCCGCCGCGCGCGCCGCCGTGCGCGCGAGCTTCGATGTCACGCGGGTGTAGCGGGACCGTGTCCGCGCGCGAACAGATCCGGGCCTGGTTCCTCCTCCTCCGCCCCTGGAGCTACACGGCGACGCTCGTGCCGTTCCTCGTGGCGGCGGGGTGGTACGTGGGGTTTTGCGGATATTATGGCAAGCACCCGCATTGGGCGCACTGGGGGCTCGGCCTCGTGGCGGGCCTCCTCTTCCAGGCGACCGTCAACCTGCTCAACACGTGGGGCGACGAGCGGAGCGGCGTCGACGACGTGCCCGGCGCAATCCGCACGACGCCGCAGGTCCACGACGGCCTCGTCTCCCTCGACGCCGTGCGGAACGCCGCGCTCGCCTGCGCGGGCGCGGCGTCCCTCCTGGGCGTCGGGCTCTGCTTCTACCGCGACGGGGGGGCCTGGCGCTTCAACGGGCCGCTTCTCGCGGCGGGTTTCCTCGGGTTCCTCGGCTCCGTCAACTATTCGACGGGCATCACGTTCAAGTACCGGGGCCTCGGCGTGCCGTTCGTCTCGTTCCTGATGGGGCCATTGGAGATCTACGTCGCCTGGGCGTTGCTGGACCCGCAGGAGGCGCCGTCCTTCTTCGGCTTCGGTTCCTTCCCCGTCTCTCTCGTCGTCTTCCTTTTTCTCACGCTGCCCGTCGCCGCCCTCGTGGGCGTCGTCATGCACGGGAACGACATGCGGGACATCCCGTCGGACCGGGCGGCCGGCATTGCGACGCTCGCGTCGTGGCTGGGGCCGCGCGGCGCGCTCGCCTACTACCGCGTCTGCCATCTTCTGCCTTACGGCGTGTGCCTGCTCTTGTGGATTTTGCCCGCACGGGCGACGTTTGTCCCTCCGCTCTGTGCGCTTCTGCTGCCGTTCCTCTGCCTGCCGCTGACGGTTCGGACGCTGCGCGCGGCGGGGCGCGCCTACCGGGCCTGTCCCGAAAATCCGCCGTGGCGCGGCCTGGAGCGCGCATCGGGGAAGATCCTGTTCGTCTTCGGCGCGCTCTATGCGCTGTCGTATCCCCTGGTTCCCTTTCTCTCGCGAGCTTTCAAATGAAACCGAACGCAGTTCTGGACGGGGCGAAAGCCTACATCTTCGACATGGACGGGACGCTCGTGGACAACCTCGCCTACCACGTGCGGGCCTACCACATCTTCTCGCGCCGCTACGGGCACGAGCTGACGGACGCGCAGATCATCGGCTGGACGGGCGCCACGAACCGCTACTTCATGGAGCGCATCCTGGGGCGGCCCGCCTCGGCGGACGAGGCGAAGCGCATGGAGGACGAGAAGGAGTCGCTCTACCGCACGCTCTACGCGCCGCATCTCGCGCTCGCGCCCGGCGCGCGCGAACTGCTGGACCGCGCCCACCGCGCGGGGATCGTCTGCGCGGTCGCCTCGGGCGCGCCCACGCAGAACATCGACTTCGTGCTGGACGGCCTGCGCATCCGCGACGCATTCGCGGCCGTCGTCGACGCCTCGCAGTACACGCGGGGGAAGCCGGCGCCGGACTGCTTCCTCACGGCGGCCGCGAAGATCGGCGTCGCGCCGCCGGACTGCGTGGTCTTCGAGGACGCGGTCTACGGCGTCCAGGCCGCGCACGCGGCGGGCATGCGCGTCGTCGCGCTCACGACCTCCAGTCCGCGCGCGACGCTGGAGGCCGCGTCCGCCGATCTCGTCGTCGCCTCTTTTACTGAACTCATGGCATGATGGAACGCAGATGCTTCGCATACGCAGAAAGGGGCGAAAAGGCATGTGGCTACGACGGCGACTTCGTCGCCTACGCCACAATGCCTTTTCGCCCGACTTTGTCCGTTGCACGCCTGGAAACGCAATCTGGCAACATCCGATTGTGGCGTAGGCCCCGCAGGGGCCGTCGTAGCCACATCGGATGTTGCCGGTTTCCGCGTATCGCAAGGCGATCTGCGTTCAAATGGCAACCGAGGATGATCGTTTATGAAACAAGTGGAATACATTGACCGGAAGACCGGGGCGCGGGTCGTCGAGTCCGTCATGGGCGACAAGGCGCTGCGTTTCGCCTACGAGACGCTGCTCGGGCGGACGCTCTGGCCCGTCCTCTTCGGCTCGAAGGCGGTTTCCGCCTGGATGGGCCGCCGCTACGACGCGCCGCGCTCGAAGAAGGACATCGCCGCCCTCGCCGCGATTCCCGGCTGCCGCGCGGAGGAGGCGGAGAAGCCTCTTGCGGACTATGCGTCCTTCAACGACTTCTTCACGCGCCGCCTCAAGCCCGGTTCGCGCCCCGTGGGCGAGGGCCTTGTAAGCCCCGCCGACGGCCGCCTCCTCCTCTATCTGGACGCGGACGCCGATACGCCCTTTCCCCTCAAGGGCGCGACGCGCACGCTGCGCACGGTCTTCGACGGTGCCGCGCCCGCCGGGCGCTACGACGTCGCCGTCATCCGCCTCGCGCCCGTCGACTACCACCGCTTCCACTTCCCCTGCGCCTGCACGACGGCGGCGCCGGTGCGCGTCGTGCCGGGCCTCTACCACTCGGTGAACCCGATCGCCCTCCTGCGCTACCCCGACGTCTATGCGGACAACGAGCGTCAGATCGTGAAGTGCGAGGCGGCGTTCGGTCCCTTCTGGCTCGTGGACGTGGGGGCGTTCGGCGTCGGGACGATCGTCCAGACCTACACGGGCGACCAACACGCGAAGGGCGACGAGAAGGGGTACTTCAAGTTCGGCGGCTCGACGGTCATCCTCGTCGCCCCCGCCGGCGCGCTCGCGTTCGACGCCGACCTCGTGGCGCATTCCGCCGCCGGGCTTGAAACCCGCGTCCTCTGCTGTGAGCGCATCGCGACGTGGAAACGCGGGTGAAGCCCGCAGGTCATTTGAACGGTACGTGAAAGGGAAACGCAGATGGACATGATGAAGACAATGCTTGCCGCCCTGCTGTCGGCGGCGATGGCCGGATCGTCGTTCGCGGCGGCGCCCGCAGGGACGCGCCTGGCGCGCGTCTTTGCCGACAACATGGTGCTGCAGCGGGACAAGGCGGTGAGGATCTGGGGCTGGGCGAAGAGCGGCACGCGCGTCGCCGTCGCGTTCGCCGGGCAGCGGTGCGAGGCGGTGGCCGCCGACGGGACGTGGGCGGTCACGCTCGCGCCGATGGCCGCGTCGAAGGAGCCGCGCCGCCTCGTCGTCTCGGCGGACGGGCGCGAGGTGCAGGCGTGCGCAAACGTCCTCGTGGGCGAGGTGTGGATCCTCTCCGGCCAGTCGAACATGCAGTGGGCCGTACGCGAGACGGACGACTACACGAACGTGCTGCGGCGTGCGGACTACCCGACAATGCGCTACATGTTCGGGCAGGACGGTGCGCTCGCGACCGAACCGACGGACGACTTCCCGTCCGTGAACTGGGTCGAGACGACGACGAACGTCGTCGCGCGCTACAGCGCCACCGGCTTCTACTTCGGCGAGCGCCTCATGAAGGACCTCGACGTGCCCGTGGGCCTCGTGATGACGGCGTGCGGCGCGACGTCGATGGCGAATTGGACGCCCGTCGCGTGGATGGAGAAGCTGCCCTACCAGAAACGGTATCTGGAGCGGTACGCGCGCGAATCGGCGGAATGGGTGCGGACGAACGGCTATGCGGCGGCCTGCGTCGCCCACGTCCGGGCCATCGAAAAGTACGCCGACGACATCCACCGCGCGCGGACGGGGAAGGGAAAGTGGCCGTGGCCGGTGCCGGCACCGCCGCTCGCCTTCACGCCCTGGCGGTCGAACCTCGTGCCGGCGCTCCACTACAACGCGAAGATCGCGCCGCTCGCGGGCCTTTCCTGCCGGGGCGTGCTGTGGTTCCAGGGCGAGACGGAGGGGTGGTGCTGGAGCAAGGCCGATCCGGGGTGGCATTTCGGCGACATGCTGGAGCTGATGATCCGCTCGTGGCGGGCGGCGTGGGGCGAAGACCTCTGGTTCGTCGTGGCGCAGCTGCCGTCGATGGCGGCGAACAACCACGGGCGGCCCGTGATCCGCGTCCGCCAGCGCGAGGTGGCGAAGCGCCTCCCGCACGTCTGCGCGGCGAACATCACGGACACGGGGTGGAAGGACGACGTCCACCCGCACGACAAGAAGCCCGTGGGCGAACGCCTGGCGCACGCGGCGCGGCGGCACGTCTACGGCGACACGTCGTGTTCGCGCACGCCGGAGTTCGCGTCCGCGACGTTCCGGCCGGGGCGCGCCGTCGTGGCGTTCACGGCGGATACGCCGCTCCGGGCGCGGGGGGAGGGGGTCGGACGCGGCTTCGAGCTCAAGGTCGGCGGCACGTGGCGTCCGGCGGCGAAGGCCGAACTCGTGGGCGGGACGGTCGTCGTGACGTCCGAGGGCGCGGACGACGCCGTGGAGGGCGTGCGCTACCTGTGGGACAGCTGGGACAAGCCGAACGTGTGGCTCTACGACGAACAGGGCATCCCCGTGAACAGCTTCTCCGAACCGTTTGAAATCTGAGGCGGACGATGAACATCCAGATCCTTCCCTCCCTCCTCGCGGCCGACGTCGGCGCGCTCGGCGCGGAAATCGCCCGCGTGGCGCGGTCCGGCGCGGACGCGCTGCACCTCGACGTCATGGACGCGCATTTCGTGCCGAACCTCTCGTTCGGCCCCGACGTGGTGGCGCTCGCGCGCCGCGTCGCGCCGGGGCTTTTCCGCAACGTCCACCTGATGATGACGCGCCCCGACCTCTACCTGGAGGCCTTTGCGCGGGCGGGCGCGCAGACGATCCAGGTCCACGTGGAGGCCGATTGCGACCTCCATGCGGAACTGGCCCGCATCCGGGCGCTGGGGCTGCGCGCGGGGCTCGTCCTCAACCCCGAGACGCCGGCCGGGCGGGTCTTCCCCTACCTGAAGGCGTGCGACGAACTGCTCGTGATGACGGTCCATCCCGGGTACGGCGGGCAGACGTTCATCGCGGACTGCCTTGCGAAGGTCACGGCCGTCCGCGCCCGCGCCCCGCTCCTCGACGTGATGGTCGATGGCGGCGTGAACGCCGAGACCGCCGTCCTCGCCGCCCGGGCCGGCGCCAACCAGTTCGTCGCCGGCAGCTACCTCTTCCGCCAGGCGGACATGGCGGCGGCGGTCGCCGCCCTGCGCGCGGCCTGTGCGGCCTCCCTCCCCGCTTGACATGGTAGAACTGCACCTTGAGATCGACGCGCGGGGGCGCGCGGCCTTCCGCGCGGAGGCGCCCCGGACGGCCGGC
>URIT01000076.1 GCA_900547945.1 uncultured bacterium | reverse complement strand
GGTGACATCGGGCGGCGGTGGCGGCGGTTCGCATGGCGGCGCGACGGGCACCCAGGCGGGCGGCAGGGGGGGCTGCGGCACGGTGATCCTGCGCGCGCGGAACTCGAGCATGATCTGCACGCTGCAGCCGGCGCGCGGCACGGCGACGTCGGCGATGGGGCTCCGGTCGCCGTATCTGGGCGAGGGCCTGTCGATGCTCAGCTTCAACTACGCGAACGCGGATTCGAACTGCGTGCTGCTGCTGCAGACGTGCATCGGCACGAACGGTTCCTACAGCTCGCGCATGCAGGGACTCTCCAGCATGACCGTGAGCCTGACGCGCGAGCCGCCTGCCACGAACAACTTCGAGAACGCCAACTGGATCACGGTCACGAACTTCTCGTTCAAGGGAATGACCGAGAAGGAGCTGCTGGCCGGTACCCGCACGCACTACATGAGCCTGCGCGCGCCGGTGCTCGGCTTCATGCGCCTCGTCATGGCCCCGGAGGTCATCGCGCAGTCGCTGGCGGACGAGGGGCCGGACCGCGACGTCGACTACGGCAAGATCACGATCACGCGGATCTCCTGCTACAACGAGCCCGCGCTCGACCTGCGGTCGTGGTGGGGGTGGAACCTCCACACCGAGGGCTGGAACACGGAAGACAAGCAGTACGCCTACCTCTTCGACTCGCCCGAGGGGCTTTCGGGGTCGCTGAACTTCTCGGCGCTGCGGCGCGACAACGAGACTGTCGACGCGCGCGGCATCGGGCTTGCACAGCCCGAGCTGGAGACCGAATACCAGGAGAACAACTCCTTCGTGCAGTGCCCGCCCCTCACGAACGGCATCGGCACGGTGACGTTCCGCGCCCGCACGTTCACGACGAACCAGACGCAGAGCTCGTACCTCACGCTCTTCGGCACGAGCGAGCCGGACTCCTACCAGGTGGACAACCCCCAGGACTGGACGGCGCTCGCCACCTTCGAGATCACGAACACGACGTACCAGACGTACCGGTGGGCGACGACGGACGACAACACGAAGGTCTACGCGATCCGCCTGGAGGTGAACGGTTCGCGGCACGGGCGCGTCCCTGCGAACCCGGCGGACTGGGAGAAGCCGCCCGTGAAGCCGATCCAGCGCGTGTGGGTGGACGAGATCACGGCGAGCGAGCCGATCGTGCCGCGCCTCGTCTTCCGCGACGTGCGGCCCTTCCGCTCGCATATCGGCGACATCCCGGCCCATCCCGTCACGAACGTGACCGACCTCAGCGAGCAGCCGATCCTCGGCGAGAGCTGGGGCATCCAGGCGACGGTGGAACCGCAGCAGATGAGCGACGAGCTGGATGCGTCGAGCGTGGTCGTGTACGCCTCCTTCTACCGGGGCATCTCGCCGTGGGGCTACGACCAGTGGAAGGACCGGCCCGCCGCGATCACGGTGCAGCTGGAGAAGGTGTCCTCCAACCTCGTCTTCCGCAGCACCTACAACAACGCGGCGAGCGTGATCGGCCCGGACATGACGCCGAACGGCATCTTCCCGAACAACGTGTGGCAGTACTACGTGTGGGCGGAATACAAGGACAAGAAGGGCATCGCGCACGTCCACGGGCTTGACGCGACGGAATGGGGTCCGCCGAGCTGGTTCTACGGCATCAAGAACCTGAACGAGACGTACGGATCGGGCCTGGCGAACCGCTTCGCGGGCTACACGATCCTCGACTCGATCTCGCCGCAGCGCGCGTGGCTGAACGAGGTCAACATCTGCGACACGGGCACGATGGACGACTACGCGAACCAGTTCATCGAGATCGCGGTGCCGCAGGGCGCGGACCTCACCGACTGGCGCATCGACCTGCTGGACCGCAACGTGAAGCGCGGGACGATCGCCCGCTTCGGCAGCGGGAACGCGCGCGTCACCTCGAAGACGGGATCGCGCCCCGGCGTCGACGCGACGAACTACTACACCTTCGTGGCGCTGCGCAGCCCGGCCGCGCTCCTCCAGAACCGCGTGCCCGAGGCGGACGGCTCCTGGATGCGGACGCCGACGGACAGCACGGGGATGAACTACACCACCCTCTCCCTCATCGACGGCAATCTGCGCAACTACGAAGCCTACGGCCTTGCGCTCGTGCGCCCGAGTGGCGTCATCGAGCACCAGATCATCTTCAGCGGCACGAACACCTACCTGGGCGGTCCGCTCGAATACCTCGCGAGCGGCACGAACCTGCTCGCCAAGGCCAAGGCGGCGGACGGTCCCGATTCGCACTGGTTCTTCGCGGGCGAGGACATGGTGGGCGGCACGCTCGGCGTGTTCCGCAGCCACGGCGAGGACGCCTCCTGCTGGACGAACCAGATGATCGCCACGGCGGCCGCCCTCAACCGCCTGGCGGACGGTACGCCGCAGGACATCGACGGCGACTGGTTCCTCCAGCCGAACGGCACGAACGTGTGGATCTATTCGTCGGTCCTGGGCGCGCACATCAGCCAGAAGGTGGGCTCCAACACGAACCGCACGGCCGTGGTGATCATCCGCAAGGGCGACTCCACGAACATCGTCTACACGACCGCTCCCTGGTACCAGATCGGCGAGGTGAAGACGAACGACGTCGTGATCGCCGAGGCCCGGGGGCGCGGTTCGCGTTCGGACCGGCCCGCGCACACGTGGACGCTCCAGCTGAAGGACGTGCAGGAGACCGTCAACGTGACCGTCGACGAAGAGCCCTCCAAGGACGTGGTGGACGCCGGCCTGAGCCGGGACGATCCCTACTACAATGCGATCATGGCCTGGCTCACCTCGTTCGGCGAAGACCTCGCGGGTATCTACAAGGCGGAACAGTGGGATCTCGCGAACCGGAAGACGGGCGACCTCGACCTCCGCGACATGTACTGGCTCAACATCGACCCGACCACGGCCGGGTGGGTGCTGAAGGCCGGCATGGGCGGCCTGGGGGACGCGGCGGTCGCCCCCGTGCCCTACGAGGACGAGACGGTCGGCTCGCTCACGAACGTGCGCATGGTCGTGACGATGATGATCACGAACCGCCTCACGAACGTGGGGTACGCGCCGGACCGCATCCAGGGGCTTGAGCCCGGCAGCAGCAGCTACGCCTACGACGGCAGCAGCAACTGGACGAGCGCGACGTTCAAAATCTGCGGCGCCCTGCAGAAGGAGGGCGTGCAGGACGAGTTCTACCCGCTGCGCTGGTTCGTGTTCGGCCCGGATTCCTTCGACGTGAACTGCGAGGCGCGGATCGAGATCAGCGACCCGCACGCCAAGAGTTCGCCCGGCTACTTCAACGGGTGGCACGACTTCCCCGATCTGCCGGTCTTCTACAAGTGGATGCTCAATGCGGAGCCTCCGGCCTACGACACGACCGAAATGCTCAAGGCCGACTCCACCTATCCCTGAGAAGGCCGAGCGGGTGGGGCGGACCGCGCGGCGCGCGGTCCGCTTGTACCCGCTTGTAAACGACTTGATTGGTCAATGCGAAAAGGTCAAAATGAGCGATTACGATCACGGCGCCATTGAAGCGAAATGGCGGAAATACTGGCTGGAAAACAAGACGTTCAAGACGGACGCCACGGCGGACAAGCCGAAGTTCTACTGTCTCGACATGTTCCCCTACCCGTCGGGGGCGGGCCTTCACGTAGGCCACCCCGAGGGCTATACGGCGACGGACATCCTCTGCCGCTACAAGCGCATGAAGGGCTTCAACGTCCTTCACCCGATGGGCTGGGACGCCTTCGGCCTCCCCGCCGAGCAGTACGCCGTGGAGACCGGCACGCACCCCGCGATCACCACGAAGAAGAACGTGGACCGCTTCCGCCAGCAGATCCAGGCGCTCGGCTTCAGCTACGACTGGGACCGCGAGGTCAACACGACCGATCCCAAGTACTACAAGTGGACGCAGTGGATCTTCGAACAGCTCTACAAGAAGGGGCTCGCCTACGTCGCCGAAGTGCCCGTGAACTGGTGCCCCGCCCTCGGCACGGTGCTCGCGAACGAGGAGGTGATCGACGGCCGCTCGGAACGCGGCAACCATCCCGTGATCCGCCGCCCGATGCGCCAGTGGATGCTGCGCATCACCGCCTACGCCGAAAAGCTGCTCGCGGGGCTCGACACGCTCGACTGGCCCGAGGGCATCAAGGAGATGCAGCGCAACTGGATCGGGAAGTCCGAGGGGGCGCTGGTGGCGTTTCGGGTGGCGAAGGACGGGGCCTCGGACGGCCCCACACCCCTGCCCAAGGATGCCGGAACGGACGGGGCCTCGGGCGGCCCCGCACCCCTGCCCAAGGATGATGTGATTTCTGTTTACACCACCCGCTGCGACACGCTTTTCGGCGCGACGTACATGGTGCTGTCGCCGGAGCACCGGCTTGTGGAGAAGTGGCTGGCGGACGGCACGATCAGGAATCCGGACGCCGTGCGGGCCTACCAGAAGAAGGCCGCCTCCAAGAGCGACCTGGAGCGCACCGAGCTCAACAAGGAGAAGACGGGCGTGCGGCTGGAGGGCGTGAAGGGCGTCAACCCCGTCAACGGCGAGGCGCTGCCGCTCTTCATCTCCGACTACGTGCTCGCAACCTACGGCACGGGCGCGATCATGGCCGTGCCCGCGCACGACGAGCGCGACTTCGACTTCGCGAAGGTCTTCGATCTGCCGATCTATCAGGTCGTCGCGAAGGCGGACGCGACGGAGCGCGTCCCTCCCGTGGCGGGTGCGGCGGACGCAGCAAGCTGCGTCCCTCCTGGTGCGGCGCGTGTTCCCTACACGGGCGAAACGGCGTTCACCGACATCGCGACGGGCGTGATGGTCAACTCGGGCTTCCTCAACGGCCTCTCGGTCGACGACGCGCGCAAGGCGATGATCGCGTGGCTCGTCGAGAAGGGCGTCGGCGAGGCGAAGACGCAGTACAAGCTGCGCGACTGGCTTTTCAGCCGCCAGCGCTACTGGGGCGAGCCGTTCCCCGTCATCCACTGGGAGGACGGCACGCAGAGCCTCGTGGACGAGGGCGACCTGCCGCTCACGCTGCCGGAGCTTGCGGACTACAAGCCCACGGGCACGGGCGAGCCGCCGCTCGCGAAGGCGGCCGCGTGGGTTCACGTCGTCGATCCGAAGACGGGCCGGAAGGGCATGCGCGAGACGAACACGATGCCGCAGTGGGCGGGCAGCTGCTGGTACTACCTGCGCTACATCGACCCGCACAACGACACGGCGTTCGCCGACCCGGAACTGCTGAAGAAGTGGCTGCCGGTCGATCTCTACGTCGGCGGCGCGGAGCATGCCGTGCTGCATCTGCTCTATGCCCGCTTCTGGCACAAGGTGCTCTTCGACCTCGGCCTCGTGCCGACGAGCGAGCCGTTCCAGAAGCTTGTCAACCAGGGGATGATCCTCGGCCTCGCCTACAGGAACACGCGCGGCGTCCTCATCCCGATGGACCAGATCGTGTGGAAGGACGGCAAGCCGTTCGGCCCGAAGGAACTCGCGGACGAGGCGGCGGGGCGGCCCGCCGACGCCGACCTGGAGGAGCTGACGGAGTTTCCGGCGAAGATGTCGAAGTCGCTCAAGAACGTCGTCAACCCCGACGACGTGATCCGCGACTACGGCGCCGACTCCCTGCGCCTCTACGAGATGTTCATGGGTCCGCTGCAGGCGGTGAAGCCCTGGAACACGAAGGGCGTCGACGGCGTCTACCGCTTCCTCAAGCGCGTCAACAAGATGGTGACGGAGCAGCCGATCGTGGACCGCGCGCTCACGAAGGCCGAGGCGAAGACGCTGAACGCGACCGTCAAGAAGGTGGACGAGGACCTGGCGGCGATGAGCTTCAACACCGCCATCAGCGCGATGATGGTGTTCGTGAACGCCTTTGCGGGCGAGGGGAAGGACCTGCCGCGCGAGGCGGCGGAGAAGTTCGTCCTCTGCCTCGCGCCGTTCGCGCCGCACCTGGGCGAGGAGCTGTGGCAGGCGCTCGGCCACGCGACGACGCTCGCCTACGAGCCGTTCCCGGCGTTCGATCCGAAGGCCCTCGTGGAGGACGAGATCGAAATCCCCGTGCAGGTGCTCGGCAAGCTGCGCGGGCGCGTGACGGTACACGTGGCGGCGACGCCGGTTGAGATGGAGGCCGCCGCGAAGGCGAACCCCGACGTGGCGAAGTTCCTCGAAGGGAAGACCATCGTAAAGGTGATCGCTGTGCCGAAGCGCATGGTCAACTTCGTCGTGCGGTGAAGCGGCACGGGCAGATCTTCGCACTCGCGCTGGCCTGTGCGCTCGCGGCGGGGGCGGTCGTGCCCGTACCGACCGACGAGGCGCTGGAGGCGACGCGCGCGGGCGTGGAGGAGCTGACGCGCTCCGACTACGCGGCCCTCGAACGCGGGCGCATGACGCACGACGAACTGGCGGGGTCGCTGCTCGACTACGCGCGGAACGCCGAGGACGCCGCGGCGGTCTACCTGCTGCGGCGTGCCGCGTTCCGTCAGTACCTGACGGGCGGAAACATCGCGGCGGCGGAGGCGCTGTACGACCGGATGACGCGCATCGGCGGGGTGGAGTACGCCCAGGCGCTGGCGCGCTTTTCCTCGCGCGCGCTGTCCCGCCAGGCGACGGCGAAGGCGGCGGGCGCGAAGGAGTTCCTGGGGCGCCTTGCGGTGGTGGAGAAGAAGGTGCGTGCCGTGGAGGCGGCGCGCGCGACCGCCGAACAGGCCCCGGACGACCCGGCCGTCTGCGAGCGGTACGCGGTGGCGCTGGTGGCGCTGGGGGACTGGCCGGGCGCGTTGGTGCAGTTCTCGCGCCTGGAAGGGCGCGACCGGGAACTGGCGCTCTTCGAGCGGCGCTACCCCCGCACGGGCGTGACGCGGCTCACAACGGCGGACGTGGCGGACCGCTGGTGGAGCTATCCCGAGACGACCGGCCTTGGTTCCGCCGACGCGGCGGCCTTCCGCCTGCGCGCCGCGAAATGGTATCGCCTTGCGGTGACGAACGGCGTGCTGCGCGGCGTGCGGCGCCAGATCGCCGAGAAGCGCGTGCGGGAGACGGAGGAGGCGGCGGAATGAACGCCGGGGCGAATCCCAATCTCCTGAAGCCCGGCGGCACGTTCGGCGACTACACGGTCGTGAAACTGCTGGGCGCGGGCGGCATGGGCGCCGTCTACCTCATCCGGGGCGATGCGAGCGGACGCGAGTTCGCCGTGAAGATCCTCGACCCCGAGATGGAGAAGAGCGACCCGGAGTTCAAGCAGCGCTTCATCTTCGAGGCCGAGCTCGCGATGTCCATCCGCCACGAAAACCTCATCGAGGTCTTCGACGTGGGGCGCGACCCCGAGACGGGCTATGCCTACATCCTGATGGAATACGTGCCCGGCGGCACGGTGCGCGACCGGCTCACGAAGTGGGGCGCGCTCTCCGTGGAGGAGGCGGGCGACATCGTGTCGCGCGTCGCGCGCGCGCTCGCGGCCGTCGCCGCGCACCACGTGGTCCACCGCGACGTCAAGCCCGACAACATCATGTTCACGGCGGACGGCGTGACGCCGAAGCTCGCGGACCTCGGCATCGCGCGTCTCGCGAACGAGAAGACGCGCCACACGGCCATCACCGAGAACGGCTTCATCATCGGCTCTCCGGCGTACATGTCGCCCGAGCAGATGGAGAACGCGCATCTGGCGGACATCCGTTCGGACATCCACGCGCTCGGCGTCACGTTCTGGGAGATGCTCGCGGGTCGGCGCCCCTACGAGGGCGAGGACGCGCTTGCGATCGTCGCGCGCGCGATGAAGGGCGAGGCGATTCCCGACGTGCGCCGGTTCCGCCCCGACGTGCCGGCCGGCATCGCGGACCTCATCGCGCGGATGACGCGCCCGAACGTGGAGGAGCGCATCCAGACGCCGGACGAGGTGGCGGACGAGCTGGACCGCCTGCTCGCGACGGACGGCGGAAGCGGCCGCCGCCGCATCCGCGTTCCCTCGCGGCGCGAACTGGCTGCGCTGCGCCAGGCCGCGCGCTCGCGCCGCCGCGCCGACAAGAGCCTCTGGATCGGCCTTTCCGCCCTCGCCGCCGCGCTCGTCGTGGGCGTGATGGGCATGGCCCTTCTCGTGAAGTCGCTGCGTCCGGAGCTGCCCGCGCCGCCGTCTGCGCCGTCGCTCCCGCCCGATCCGCTTTCCGTCCTGACGACGACCGAGACGCCCGTGGCCGAGACGCCCGTCTCCGCCGGAGGGGCGGACACGCCGTCGGACGCATCGTCTGCGGCGTCCGCCGCCGAGGCATCCGCTGGATCCGTCGCCGAGCCCGTTCCGTCGCCGTCCGCCGAGGAGTCCCCCGCCGTCGCGAAGCCCGCGCCGCAGCCAAGTTCCACGCCGGCCCCGGTGCCCGCGCGGCCGCGCCCGAACGCCGCCGCGTTCGTGGAGACGATCGCGCCCGACCTGCGCCGCTACGCGATGTACCGCCGCATGGCGACGGTGCCCGAGACGCGGGCGGAGGCGTACAAGGCCGTGCTGAAGGCGGTCAACGACGCGCGGCTGCTCGACCCCGACATGCGGATCTACGATCTGGACGGCTCGGCGAACCTGCCGGGCCGTGCGCCGCTCGCGTCCGCCGACCGCGCGACGCTGCGCACCGGCAAGGTGTTCCTCGCGTTGGAGCTGACGCGCGCGGACTGCCCGAAACTGATGGAGCAGTACGCCCGCGAGAAGATCGCCGCCACCGCCACCCTGCCGCAGCCGCGCGCGCTGTCGCTGGACGACGTGGTGGCCCTGCTGGGGCGTGCGGCGAAGAAGGACCTTTTCCCGCTCTTCCGCGAACTCGGCGTGAAGGTCGATCCGGGGAAGACGACATTCAGGCAAGGAGAGACGAAATGAAGAACGACTGCGTATTCTGCGCGATCGCCGCCGGCGAGATTCCGAGCTTCAAGGTCTACGAAGACGACCTCGTGCTTGCGTATCTGGACATCAACCCCTTCACCGAGGGCCATACGCTCGTGATCCCCAAGGACCACACGACGGGGCTTCTGGATACGCCCGCCGAGACGCTGAAGGAGATCGTCGTGCGCGTGCAGAAGGTCGCCGCCCACCTCAAGGCCGCGTTACCCTGCGATGGGTTCAACATCCTCCAGAACAACGGCGCGGCGGCGGGGCAGACCGTCCCCCACGTCCATTTCCACATCGTGCCGCGTGTCGGCACGGCGGCGGGCGAGATCTCGTTCGCGAACCATCCCGGCGACAGGGACGCATTGGGGAAACTCGCGGCCCGGCTGCGCTTCTAGTTATGGACGTTCCCGAAATCAGCTACGAGACCGAGGACTTCTCGGACATCCTGAAGAAGGACGCCCGCTTCGACAGCCGCGCCTACGACTTCGTGCTGCGCGTCATCGCCGAGGCGAGCGAGGTTGCGAAGGGCCACGTCTCCGGGCAGGAGCTGCTGGGGTTCTTCCGCGACCTCGCGCTCGACGCCTACGGTCCGCTCGCCTACACCGTCCTGACGACGTGGGGGCTCACGTGCTGCGAGGACGTGGGCGCGATCGTCTTCAACCTCTACAACGCCCGCCGCATCGGCAAGACGGACCAGGATTCGCCGGCCGACTTCATCGGCGGCTTCGACTTCCGCGAGGAATTCCTCGGCCCCTACCGCGCGCCCTGACGGAAAGCCGCCCATGCGCTTCGCCCTTTCCACAAATTGGAACAGCGACCGCCTTTCGGACGGCGCGGCCCTCGCCGACGAGGCGCTGGCCCTGGGGTTCGACGCGCTGGAACTGAGTTTCCGCACGCAGCCGGAGCATCTGCCGGGCATCCGCAGTCGCCTCGACGGCATGCCCGTCGACTCGGTCCACGCCTACTGTCCCGTGCCTCTCGGCGCACCGAGCGGACACCCCGAGCTCCACCAGCTCGCGGACCGCGACGAGACGGAACGCGCGCTCGCTCGCCTGCTCATGAAGCAGACGATCGCCTGCGCGGCGGACCTCGGCGCGAAGGCCGTCGTGACGCACGCGGGCTATGTTGATCTCGACGGCCTTTTCGTGAACTGTTCCTCGGATGTGCTGAGGCGGCTCCTGAAGGGGCCGGACGGCAAGGCGGACGCCGCGCGCCCCGCCTACCGCGCCCATCTCGCGAAGGCGCTCAAACGGCGCGCGGCGCGCGGGCGGAAGCTGCTGGATGTCTTCTCGCGCGAACTCGATGCGCTCATCCCCGACCTGGAGAAGGCCCGCCTCACGCTCGCCCTGGAGAATCTGCCGCGCCTGGAGGGGTTCCCGAACGCGGACGAAGGCGAGGCGCTGATGAAGCGGTTCGCGGGCGCACCCGTGCGGCTTTGGTTCGACACGGGGCACGCGCGCGTGCGGGAATGCCACCTCTGGAGCGCGTCCGCAACGGAGATCGCCACGCGCCTGGCCCCCCACATCTGCGGCATGCACCTGAACGACGTGCGGGACTTCCACGACGACCACCGCCAGCCCGGTTGGGGCGGCGTCGACTTCGCGGCGCTGAAGCCGCTCGCCGCACGCGACCTCCTGCGCGTCTTCGAGCCGCACGCCCCCGTTTCGTTCGACGAACTGAAGACGTCCCTTGCGCGGATTAAACAACTGTGGTTAAGTGGTTAAGTGGTTAAGTAGTTAAGTGGTTAAGTTGTTGAGTGGTTAAGTGGTTGAATGGTTGAGTCGTTAAACGGGCGTTCCCCTGTCAGTCGGTCCCTTCGTGTTCCCCTTTGAAATTGTCGAGACTTTAACTTAACTACTTAACCACTTAACCACTTAATTTACGACGTTGATACGATAACGAATTGTCAACATCAGTCCATGAAAAAAGTTGCCATCTTGATTCCCGCGTATGAGCCGGACGACAAGCTTGTCCGGCTTGTCGAGGCGCTGCGTCCGCTGGGCGCGCACCTGGTCGTCGTCGACGACGGGTCGGTGCGGCCCGAGGCGCGCGCGGCGTTCGCGGCGGTGCGGGAACGGGTGGACGCCCTGCTCGTGCATGGGGTCAACCGCGGGAAGGGGGCCGCGCTGCGCACGGGCTTCGCGTGGATCCGCGACCATCTGCCGGAGGCGGAGGTGGTCGTGACGGCCGATGCGGACGGCCAGCACACGCCGACCGACATCCGCCGCGTGGCGGAGGCGGCGTTCGGGCATCCGCAGGGGCTGGTGCTGGGCGTACGGCAGTTCTCGGGGCACGTGCCGCTCAGGAGCCGCTTCGGAAACGCCTGGTCGCGCATGTTCTTCCGTCTGCTGACGGGGCTTTCCGTGCGCGACACGCAGACGGGTCTGCGCGCCGTTCCGCGCGCGCTCCTGGGGCGCATGCTCGCCTTGCCGGGCGACCGCTACGAGTACGAGATGCGGATGCTCGTCGACGCGCGCCGCCATGCGGCGAAGCCGTTGCAGGTCACCATCGAGACCGTCTACCTCGACGGCAACCGGTCCTCGCACTTCCAGCCGCTGCGCGATACGATCCTGACGCAGCGGGCCCTGTGGTCCGCGCGCTTTTCGGGGAAACGCTGAACAGAAGGAGAACGTGAAGATGCGGAAAGTTGTGAAGACGCAGGGCGTCTGCGCCCAGGCGATTGGCTACGAGGTCGAAAACGGCCTTGTCACGGCGTGCCAGTTCATGGGCGGCTGCCCGGGGAACACGCAGGGCGTGGCGAAGCTCGTGGTGGGACGGAAGGTGGAGGAGGTCGTGGCGCTCCTGAAAGGCATCCCCTGCCGCAACGGCACCTCCTGTCCGGACCAGCTCGCCCGCGCGCTGGAGGCCGAGTTGAACGCCGGGCGTCCAGACCTCCAAAATTAGGTCTGACCTAATTTTGGAGGTCTGGGTCGGCAGGATCGTCCCGCCGTTTGGCGCGTAGCCGACCCGTTATCCCCCCATCTCCCGTTCGTGCGCCACGCGCCGCCCTCGGCGCGTGGCGTCCGAACGGTCGCGACAAGCGCGACCCTCCCTGGTCCGGTGGCCGCAATACAGTGCGTCTCTCCCCCATGCCGCAAAAAAATCAAAATTCGCAATTGACAGGGGGGGGGTGCGAATGATAGACTTATACACACTGTGGAAAAGGTCTATTCGTAAACGGCAACGGAGAGGGGAACACATGATGAACGTGACGAGGAACTGGAAAGTGCGCACGCTGGTGTGGGCGTGCGCGCTTGGGTGGTGTGCGGGGGTCTTGGGCGACGGGGCCGAGGCGGCGGAGGCGGGCGTCACGGCCGCCTGGGTGCCGACGGCCGCCGGCACGTATTCGATCACGAACCTCGCGAACTGGTCGGGGACGGACCGCATCCCCACGAACGCGGCGGACACGGTCCATTTCGCGCCCGACCCGGCGGACATCGAAGGGGCGCAGACCATCCAGTTCCCGACGGTGAAGACGAGCCGCCACGTGTGGGACCTCGGAATCTTCGACGGCGCGGCGAACCAGGTCCTGTGCGGCGGACTTGGAAACACGGCCAACAGCTCCGCCATCATCCGGCTCGGCAACCCAAACGGCTTCCTCGGATCCTACGAGACGCAGGACTTCAACACGACGTGGCGCGTCTCCGCCACGGAGACCTTCACCCCCTTCCTCGCAAGCGTGAAGACGGCACGGGGGCCCATCGTGGAGGTCGAGGGGAGCGGGACGGCGCGGATCGGGCGCCTCGACGGCGGGGAGGTGCTGCAGAAGGCCGGCACGGGGGATCTCGTGATCGACGACGTGACGTCGGTCGCCGCGACGCGCATCCG
This sequence comes from uncultured bacterium, assembly GCA_900547945.1. GTDB lineage: Bacteria > Verrucomicrobiota > Kiritimatiellia > RFP12 > UBA1067 > RUG572. The sequence goes on along the minus strand of URIT01000076.1, from coordinate 2,973 downwards.
GACGAACGGCGGCACGCTGACGGTGGGCCTGGCGCCGTCGGCCGCCGCGCCGACCCTGCCGGTGGCGGCCCCCGCCGTCTGGTTCGACGCCGCGCGCGCGGACACGCTGACGGTGGACGCGGAGCCGGACGCGAACGGGCGGCGCTTCGTCGCCGAATGGCGCGACGCGAATGGCGGGGCCGTCTGCGCCCGCCCGTTCGACGCCGAGACGCGCCCCTTCCTGAGCGCGGTCGCGCAGGCGGATGACGGCACGCCGCTCGTTGACTTCGGCGCGTACCGGGGCGAGGAGAACAGGAACCAGTGGGCCGAGTTCGCGGCGGCCTACGGCCCTGCCGGCGCGCTGCGGCTGAGCGAGGACCTCGCGGGCGTGCGCGAGGTTTTCGTCGCGTGGGGCGACTGGGCGGCGGGGGCGAGCTCGTGCGTGTTCGTCCTCGGCCACACGTCCACCTTCGAGATGCACCGGGCCTCAGGCGACCGTTTGCTGAACGGCAACTATTCTGTGGGCCTGCACGCGGACGACGAGACGTGGATCGGCGGCGTGCGGCGCACGTGGACCTACGGCCCCTACGACTACACCGGCCTCACCGTGGCCTCGATGAACATCAGCGGCGCGGGGGCGAGCATCAACGCGCTCGCCTACGACCGCGGCCTCCGAAAGGGCGGCTGCCGCATCGCCGAGGTGATCCTCTACACGAATGCGCTGACGAGCGCGGAGCGCCAGGCCGTCCATGGCTACCTGTTCGCGAAGTGGAAGGGGCGCGAGCGCATGCTGCGCGAACTGTGCCTCACCGCCGACGCGGCGGTGCGGGTGCCGGAGGGGCGCGCCCTCGACGTCGCGACGCTGACGGCGCCGAAGGGCGGCACGCTGACGAAGGCGGGAGCGGGGACGCTCACCGTGGCCGACGTGGCCTACGACAAGACGTCGCTGCGCGTGGCGGAGGGGCGCGTCGCGTTCGCGGAGACGCCTGCGCCGGATGGGGCGGCTCCGGCGGCCAATCCCGAACTCTGGCTCGACGCGGCGGCGGCCGACTCGCTCGTCGCCCAGGAGGTGGCGGACGACGCGACGGACCGCGCGTACATCTCCGCCTGGAAGGACTGCCGCGGCGCGTCGCGGACGCTGCGCGTGGAGGTTCCCCAGAAGGCGAAGAACGTGGGGAACTACCCGTTCGTCGTCGCGGACGCCGCATGCGGGCGGCCGACGGTGGACTTCGGCGATGGGTGGTTCGTGAGGTGGGGAGGGAAAAATGGACAATACGAGGACGTCGCGAACGATTCGACGTACATGGAGATTCCCAACGGCGGCGCCGTTGCGGCGCGCGAAGGGTTCACGGTCGTGCGCATGAAGATGCCGAACGGCTTGCCGGAGACGGACCGCGCGTGCCTCGATCCGTCCCTCTTCGCGTCGTATGAGATGCCGTTCGCGCGGTACAACGTGCGCGCGATCCTGTCGAACTTCGCGCACCCGACCGGGCTCGCCGCGCAGTGGTGGGTGGACGGCGTGCCCGTCTGGCCGTGCGACGAGAGCTTCGACCCCGGCACGAATGTGTTCCACGTGGTGAACTTCTCGTCCTGCGCGCCGCTGCGCGTGCGGGGCGTCGCGTTCGACCGCTGGGACATCTGGGGCGGCATGCAAGTCTGCGAGACGATCTTCTACGCGCGCACGCTCTCCCATGCGGAGCGCGCCGCCACGATGGCCTACCTGCGCCGGAAGTGGCAGGGCGCGGCGCCGGCGGGCCGGCAGCTGGACGTGCTCGCCTACGAGGCGGGGGCGGAGACGTCCCTCGCGTGCGACGGCCCGCTCACGGTTGCGCGCGTCGCGCTGCCTGAGGGTGCGGCGACGTTCACGGTGACGGGCGGCGGCACGGTCACGGCGCGCGACGTCAACCTCGGGCCGGACAAGGGGCTGGTGGTGGACGGCGGTGCGTTCGTCGTCTCCGCCGGGGCGGAGGGCCTGCCGGAGCCCGTCTACCACTTCGACGCGACGGACGCCGCCTCGCTGGAGACGGCGACGACGGAGGCGGGCGCGACGAGCGTCCTCAAATGGAAGGACGTGCGCGGGAACGGCGTCTACGCGGAGGCGGGTTCCGGCACCTACATGAAGGCCCGGCCGACCCTGCGGACGGTGGAGACGCTGGACGGGAAGACGATGCCCGTCCTCGACTTCGGCGACGCCGCACAGGGCGACGTCAAGCCCGGCACGGCGGCCGGCATGGTCATCAAGGGCACGGACGGGCGCGTGCAGGAACTCCACGTCATCTACTCCGACGCGGGCGAGACCTTCAACGGGTTGGGGCACCGGTTCATCTTCTCGGACAGTTCCACCTACCCCTTCCACCGCGACGACGCGAACGGGAACATCTTCGGCGCCTACTACAAGGCGGAGCTACACGACTGCGTCAAGTACGGCTATGTGGGCGTGGACGGCGAGGCCGTGTCGTGGACGTGGCCGATGACGGATCGGGCGTTCCACCTCGTCTCCGCCGCGCCGACGAACGCCGTCTTCGTGCGGACGATCGCGAACGACCGCTACTGCCGCGCGGGCGGCAGCCGCCAGGGCGAGCTGATCGCCTTCCGCACGCCGCTCTCGAAGGCCCAGCGCGCGTATCTGCAGCGGCGGCTCATGTGGAAGTGGTTCGGCACGGGCGAGGCGCCCGCATGGGGCTTCGAGGCGGCGTCCCTGCGCGTGCGGAAGGGTGGGCGGATCGCGTTCGCGGGCAACGTGGAGGTGGCGGCCGCCGCGCTCGGCGGCGCGGGCACGGTGGAGGCGACGCGCGTGATGGGCGTCAAGGCGCTTGCGCCGGGCGAGGATGCGGCGGATGGGACGGGCCGGCTCGCGCTCGTCGGCGATCTGGAACTTGCGGAGAACGCCGAGATCGCGCTCGGCTTCCGGGGCGTGGCGGACGGCTCCATCTCCCTGGGGCTGTACAGCAGCCTCACCTGCGAACAGCAGGACTCCCGGCTGGGGGCGGTATC
>URIT01000075.1 GCA_900547945.1 uncultured bacterium | reverse complement strand
ACGACCCTAATCCTCAATTCGGCTGGTGGGCTGCGCAACCCACTAACCCATTACCCGCGACAGACCCGCGCCGCCGCCGCACCCACGGCGGCGGCGTCTTCTCCGCCGGCACGCCGAAGCGCGCCTTCAGCGCGCCCCGCCCTGGAGCGTGTCCGCCAGGCGCAGGAACGTCGCGCCGAAGGACGGCCGCGCGTCCGTGAACACCTCGCAGGGAATCCCGCGCGCGTCGCAGATCTCCTTGAAGCGCAGGCCGAACGCGCCGGAGTGCGTGGGGTCCTGCGCGCGTTCGCCCGGCTTCGGCAGCGATCCGTACTGGAGGAACATCTTCGGGGCACGCGCGGGCGCGATCTTCCCGGCGAGCGCGGCGGGCGAGAAGCGCGCGATCCACGGCAGCACACGTTCGCGGTTCGCGAGCCAATCGTCGAAGTTCCGGAAGCCGAAGGCGTGCGCGCCGTAGGTGGCGTTCGGGATCCACGCGCGCGTCTCGCGCGGGTCGAGCGAGGTCTGGGCGATGATCGGGCCGACGGCCGTGATGCCGAGCGCGTTGTCGTCCTTCAGGCCGAGGTAGAGCGCCGTGCAGGCGCCCGCGCTGCCGCCCGCGAGGGCGAGGCGCGAGACGTCGAGGTTCCATTCCTTCGCATGGGCCTTGACGAAGCGCACCGCCGCCTCGCAGTCGTCGAGGCACGCCTTGACGGGCGGCACGACGCCTTCGAGGCGCGCGTCGCCGATGTAGCGGTAGCCGACGGCGACGACGGCGACGCCGCGCGCGAGGAGCGGCCTCAGCGCCGCGCCGACGATGTGGTCCACCATCGCCCCGCCCGTCCAGCCGCCGCCGTGCAGGTAGACGACGACGGGCGCGGGGCCCTTCGCCTGCGGCGGCAGGAACACGTCCACCTTCTGCTTCGGGTGCGGACCGTAGGCGACGTTCTCGTGCGTGGCGGCGGGCACGGTGAGGAGCTGCTTCGTCGAGGGATTCACGTAGGTGTATTCGTTCGCGGGCGTGCGGCCGAAGACGGCGGCGATGGCGCGCAGGAAGCCGTCCGCGTCGAAGTTGTTCGGCAGTAGGTAGCAGCCCTCCGTGTACTCGTTCCAGGCGTTGACGTAGACGACGCCCGGCTTCTTCGGGTCGGCGAGGACGTGCGCCTTGGCGGCGCGCAGGTACTGCTCGAAGCGGTCGGGCGTGTTGTTCGTGAGCGTGGCGCAGTAGGGGTAGTGCGCCGTCTTCGGCCACGGGAACGGCGCGTCGAGGCGGCAGCGCGGCGTCGCGTCCCAGCCCGTCGTCACGTTCGGGAAGTAGGGGAGCGCCGTCGCCTGCATCGCCTTCCAGCGCTTCTGGATGCCTTCGCCGATCTCGTCGTAGGCGAAGAGGCGCTCGCCCGCCACGTAGCGCTTCCAGAAGTTCGGCGTATACGAGCAGGTGAGGTTGTAGTCGGTGAGCGAGTCGAAGCCCATCTCGACGGCGAGCGGCACCTGCTCGGGGCGCAGGTTCTGCGCGTTGAGGTGGAGCTCGCCGAGCCCCGCCGCGCGCACGCGCCGCCGCGCCTCGTCCAGCGCCGCGCGCACCTTCGCCGCGTCCTTCCCCCACGTCTCCCAGAGGTAGCTGACGTTGTAGATCGAGAAGAAAAGCTTCCCGTCCTTGCGCCAGTACTCGGGCTGGTTGAAGTAGCGCGCGATCGAATGGTCGATGAGCCCCAGGAACTCCTCCGGCGTGTGGTCGAGCGTCATCAGCGCCTGGCGCGACGGTTCGAGGTGCGGACGGAACTGGTTGTTGCGCTCGTGGTAGCACCACATGAGCGCGAACTTCATCCGGCCGCGGTTCCGCGCCTTGAGGAAGGCCTTCTCGATGGACTCCTCCTGCGTGACCTTGCCGCCGTACCAGTAGTAGTCCCAGAGGAACACGTCGATGCCCGCGTTCGCGGCCAGCGCGATCTCGGTCTCCATGTCCTTCGGGTCCGCGCCGTCAAGGTAGCCGGGATAGGGGCGGAGCGGCTGCTTGTGCCCGGGGAAGAGCGCGCGTGCGGTCTTCACGAAGTCCCATTCGCCCGCATCCCACTTCGCACCGAACCACTCGGTCCCCTTCGGGTACTTGTGCCAGTGCGGGTAGTAGACGGCCACCACCTCCACGTCCTTCTTCGGACTCTCCGGCGCGCCCCACGCACCGCCCGCCGCAAGCGCGCACGCGCACGCAAGCCCGATTCGCATCAGTTTCCTCATGTCATTGCTCTCCGTTCGTTTTCAGTTTCCGCTCACATCTGCCTACCGCACCATGATCACCGTTCCCCGGGCGGGGATGCACAGCGCGCCCGCGCGCCACGCCAGCCGCCGTTCCGAGACAGACCCGTTCACGACGAGCGTCCAGCGCGCGAAGTTCGCCGTCGCCGTCGCGTCCGGCAGCGCCAGCGGCACCGTGTAGTCTACCAAATCCGCGTCCGACGCGACGTTCAGAAGGCGCAGCGTGCCCGTCTCCGGCACGGCGAGGCCCCGCACCGTGCCGCCGCCCGCCGCCGCGTCCACCGTGAGGGACGAGACCGCGCGTGCCGCCGCCGTCGCGCCGTTCGAGAGGTCGAGCGTCGCCCCCGCGTCCACGCGCACCTCCGCGCCTGTGGCGAATCCGGCGGCGCAGGGCGCGTCGTAGCCGCCGATCGGGAGCGGATGCGGGCAGTAGTTCCGAGTATTCGATGCGCTCGTCGCATCGCCCAGATACCACGCCGCGCCCCCCGTCCACAGGCAGTTGTCCGCCGCCAGCGCCGTCGTCCACGCCACCCCGTCCGCGCTCGTCTCCAGCGTGAAGACGCGCGGCCAGGTCGCCGCGCCGCCCCACGAGGCGCGCTGCGAGAAGCCGACGATCGCGTCCGGCGCGATGCGGAACGTGACGGGGATCCACGTCTCCGGGCTCGACGCCCCGCGCGGCACGGGGAAGGTCGGCTCGAAGTAGTCGTTGAAGGCGTTGGCGAAGAGGAAGCGCGCCCCGCGCGGAAACGCCCCGCCCGTACTGTTCGGCTCATCCCGCATCAGCACATGATCGGGCACATGCGACTGGTTCCGTGCCAGGTCGGCCGGCTTCGTGCCCGCCGGCGCCGGCTGGATGGCATCCGTCGTCGCGGGCATCCAGAATGCGGGATTCGATACGGGACGGAAGAGGCCCAGGGAGGCGAGGTTGAGATGCTTCCCCGAAACCTCCTTCGCCGTCCACCGCCACCATTCGTTCGTGCAGCCAATCCCGGCGAACCGCCACGTCCCCGCCGCCACATGGACGTTCCACGGGAAGGCGTTCGTCTGGTGGACGACGAACGTCCCCTCGCCCGTCTTCTCGACCGTCCCGCCCCCCGCGAAGTTCGGGTTGATGAGCCCGCCCGCCACGCCGGAGAAGTTCAACCCCGTGCCGCCCGCCGCCACGGCGAGCCGCCCGCCGTTCACGCACCTGAACGTGCCGCCGTTGTCGCGCAGCGTCCCGACCGTCAGCGCCGCGCCGTCCACCACCACCGTGCCGTTCGTCCCCACCTCCAGCGTGGCGATCGTCGCCGCGTTCGTGACGCGCAGCGTCCCCGCCACCACGGCGTACGTGCAGGCGACCTCCGCCGCGCCCATGTCAACCGTGTGCCCTGTCTGCTCAATCCGCAGCCGCCCGCCGGCGCGCGCCGTGAAGACGCCGTCCTTCGCCGTTCCGAGCCGCAGGACGGACAGCACCGCCTCCGACGAATTCGTGACGAGGCTGTTGCCCATTCCGTCCCGCACGCCGTTCACCGCATTCGTGCAGCCCCGGATGTCCAGGGCAAGCGGATACGTCTTCGCCTCCTTCACCACGTCGAAGACGATGTCGCCCGTCCCGTTCCCCACGGGCAGGAGGTTGTCGCACGTCACCCGAACGTCTTCCTGCAGACGGAAGTCGCCCGTGTGTCCCCACACGACATGCGGCGCATTCAGGACGAGCCTGTTCCACGCACCGCTCCGCTCCATGTACATGCCCGCCGTCACAAAATCGCAGTCCCCCACCGTCCGTACGGTCCCGTTCCCGGAGCAGAACTGGCGGGTGGAATGTCCGGCATTGTCAAATAATATACCCCCCCCCGTCCTTCAAGAACGCACGCCCCGCTTTCCGACGGGACCTGGAACCAGATGTTGTTGTCGCCGTCCGTCGAAGACAGGCAGCCTCCCGAAAACACCACCTTGACCGCCGTCTCGGTCCTGTTCCGCAGACTCCGCAGGTTCACCCGTCCGCCCACCGTCAGAACCGTGGGATCGTCGTCCGGCGGCCGGGCGGCGGCGGCCACGTCGAGATAGCGCATCCGAAACGCCTCAAACTGGGTGGAAAGGACATCGACCCGTCCCCAGCCCCCGTTCGCGCCGATCTCCAAAATCCCGCCCTTCCCGGCGGTCTGTCCGAACGTACCGCCCTGCGTTACGGTCAGCGTCGCCGCGTCGCCCGCGTCCGACCCCAGCGAGACGACGGTCTTTTCCTGCCCGTCCCCGCCTGTTCCGTCCGGGAGCGACAGGCACGCGCCGGAAACCGCCAGATCGCCATGCACCGCAACCGTCTCGTAGACGGCATCCGCCGTCACCGTCACGGACTCCCCCCGTCCCACGGTCAGCGTCGCCGCCTCCGCCAGGGCGGCCGCCCCGGCCGCCGCCAGCGCCAATGCCACGTTCGTTTTCATTGCTCCAGCCCTCCTTGTTCCCTTCGCATTCTCACCACGCCACAAGCTTCAGGCCGTTCGCCGCGACGGTCGCCTTCCGCCACGTGCCGTCCGCCGCCTTCCAGGCGACGGGCTGCGCGCGGTCCGTCGCATTCGCGAGCGCGAGCGCGCGCGTGCCGTCCCGCGCCTCCCAGAGGGCGTGGAAGACGACGGGCTTCACGTTCCGGATCTCGCGCCCCCGGAAGTTCTCCTCGTAGGCCACCTGCTCGCAGCGGAACGCCGGCGGACGCAGCTGCCGCCCGTGCGCAAGCCACTTGCGCCCCTCGCCGTGGTAGAGGCGCACCCACGCCTCGCAGAACGTGCGCGCCCGCGCAAGATCCGCCCGCGCGGCGTTCTTGCCCACGTAGTACTCCGTCCGCACGGGCAGACGCGGCACCTGCCCGTCCGCCGCGCAGAACGCGAGCCAGAACGGGCGCGCGTACATCTCGGCGCCGGACTGGAACGGGCTCACGTACTCGTGGTACAGGTAGTTGAAGACGCTCGCCCACTCCGTCGCGCCGTCGCGGCAGTTGCGGTAGTCCACGAAGGACATCAGATCGTTGTAGTACTCGTGCGGTTCCTCGAACGAGAAGAGCGCCCACGGGTTCTCCTTCCGCATCTCGGCGATCATCGTCTCGAACTGGTGGCGCATCGCCCGCGTCTCCCACTGCCCCGGGCCCGGCGGATGGCCGTGGCGCGTGCTCCAGCAGCTCGGCACGCGCCCGCCCACGTCCTGGTCGGCCTGCACGAGGTCGCACCCGCGCGCGACGAGCGCGCGCGCGATGTCCTTGTTCCACCAGTCCACCGTCCACGGGTCGGCCGGACAGAGCGAGGCGGACGTGCCGCCGCCGAGCCAGCCGAGCTTGTCGAGGCGCACCGAGCCGTCCGGATCGCACACGGCGTGCGGCGCGACGCGCGCCCAGAAGTCCTTGGAGAAGTCGAGGCGGGTCCCGCCCTTCCAGTCGCCCACGGTCACGTTCCAGTGGTGGCCGCCCGGCCACGGCCAGGGATGGCCGCCGGCGGCCTTGATCCACCCCATCATCTCCTTGAACTTCTCGTCCGTCGGGTAGCAGGGGAAGTATTCGGTCGTGATCCAGTCGCCGTGGCGTTCCCAGCCTTCGAGGATGGCGATGAGCGGCACGCCGGGGAAGTTCTTGCCCCAGTAGTCCGTGAGCCACCCCTTGAGGACGTCGGGGCGGTCGAACCACTCGCGGTTGAAGCGCATCACGGCGGGGGCCTCGCGCGTCCAGGCGGGCAGGTCGGGACGGTCGAGGAACTTCACGCGGCTCCACTTCTGGCGGTGCGCCCAGTCCTTGTAGAGGTCGGCCGCGTCGTACCAGGAGGCCGGCGCGCCGTCCGCGCCCGCGAAGCCGCGCGTGACGATGTCGTAGCTCTGGGCGTCGGCCTTCTCCGTGTAGCCGAAGCGCGACCAGCGGAAAAGGAAGTCGCCGTGGCGGTAGGAGCCGTCCGGCAGGGTGGTCCGCCACCAGCGGTCCATCAGCAGCTCCTTCGTGTGGGCCTCCGTGTCGTAGGCCGCCGTGTAGAGGCCGCCCGCGTCGTCGTAGAAGCAGCCAAACTGCGCGACGAGGTTGCCCGGATAGTGCCCGAGGCGGCGCTCCTTCCAGTACGCGCGCCCCGGGCGCATCGGATAGCGGAGCACGCCGCCCTTTGAGTTTCCCATCACGACGCAGTCGTCGACGGGCGTCGAGCCGAGGCACTCGTTGAGCGCGAAGAGCGGGTAGCGCGTCTCGAAGAGCGCCCAGCCCGGCTTCGGCGTCGCGGCAATGCGCCAGATGAGGTCCGGGCCCTTCGCCACGACAGTGCAGACGACCTCGTCAAGGGCGCCGGCCACGTCGCGGTAGACGAGCCGCACGCCATCCGGGGCCGCCTCGGCGGCGAAGGCCTTCGCGTTGCGCGACGAGGCGACGACGCGGTTCGTGAACTGCCCCGCCGGACAGCAGGCGATCTCGAAGAGCGGGAAACGCGCCACGGGCGAGGCGTAGTCGCGCCCGCCCGCGACGACCTGCGCCACCTCGCCCCGCCGCGCGTCGTCGAACGCCACGCGCAGCGTCGTGGACGCCACGTCGGCCCCCATCGCCGCACACGCCCAAAATGCCATCAAGCCAATGCCCGCACCCTTCTTCATCATTTTGCTTCCTTTCCTCATGATTGTGGACGTAAGTTACCATATTTCAGCGCGGGAAGGCAATGCTTCATTTTGGCAAGACTTGTCCTTTTTGGCAAGAATATGCTATCCTCTCCCCATGTCTTCACCCTCCTTCAGATACTTCCCCGTCACGGAGGCCCAGACCAACTGGGGGCTCCACGCCACCTGCGCGGGCCATACGGAGTCCGCCCCGCGCACGCCCTTCCCCCCGTCCGGCCATCCCGACGAATACTACTTCAGCTGGGAGGTCGGGCGCATCCTCCACGAATGGCAGTTGATTCTCGTCGAGGCGGGGCGGGGGCAGCTCGAATTCCGGAACCGCCGCCCTCCTCTCCTCCGGCCCGGTGCGCTCATCATCCTCCCGCCGGGTGCCTGGCACCGCTACCGCCCGAACGACGAGACGGGCTGGACGACGCGCTGGTTCGGCTTCGGCGGCGCGCTCACGGCGCGCCTCACGGAGAGGGGCTTCTTCGACGCCCAGGGCGACGTGCGCAACCTTGCGGCGGCCCCGCCGCTTGTCCGTTCATTCCGGGACGTCGTGGACCACCTTCTCTCCTGGAACGGCGCGCGCCCCCTCTCCGCCGCCGCCCACATCTGGGCGTTCATCTCGGAGCTGGCCGACACCCCGCCCGGGAAGGCGCCCGACACCGCACGCGCCCAGCTCATCCGCCAGGCCCAGACGTTCATCGCGCAGAACTCCGCGCAGACCGTCGACTTCGCGGCGCTGGCCGCGCGGCTCGGCCTTCCCTACCGCACGTTCCGCCACGTCTTCACCCGGGAGACGGGCATGCCCCCGCTCCACTACCAGCTCGCCATCCGGTTCAAGCGCGCCCGCAACCTGCTCCAGTCCAGAGACCTCGCGGTTGCGGAAATCGCGCATGCCCTCGGCTTCAGTTCCCCCTGGCGTTTCTCGCACGCCTTCACCCGCGCGGTCGGCCTCTCCCCGCTCGCCTACCGCATGCGCCACCGCGCCCGGGGATGACCAAAATCCGGCGGCGGGTTACTTCACCTCGACGTCGCGCGTGGCCGTGCGGCCCGACGCATCCGTCCAGGAGAGGCGGTATTTGCCGCGGAACCCGCGGAAGGCGAGCTTGCCGGCGGCATCCGCCTTCGCCGAGAGGCGCGTCTTCCACTCCCTGTTCACGAGCTGGTTGAGCGCATGGTAGGCCGGCTTCGGCTGGACGTCGCGCGTCATGATGCCGGACCACTTCGGCTCGCCCGGCGCGCCGCACTCGTCCACCGTGTTCCACATCGTGATGCCCATCATCGGCTTGATCGAGAACCAGAGGCGGTAGAGGTTGCGCAGGGCGACGGCCTGGATCATCCGCCCGCGCGCGTCGTCGCCCGGCGAGGTGACGGTGATCTCGCTGAGGTGGATCGGCCGGTTCATCGCGCCGAGGCGGGCCATCACGGCGCGCACCTGCTCCGGCGTCTGGATCGGCTTGCCCTCGGCGATGCCGAGCGTCTGCTTGTAGTCGAAGAGGTGCATCTGCGAGCCGACGATGTCGATCTTCGCGCCGCGCGCGAGCATGTCCGCCACCTGCCGCCCGTAGGCGTTGTTGAAGCCGTACTGGTAGTCGTTGATGTTCAGGTTCACCTCCGGCGGGAACGCCTTCTCCGCGCACTTGAAGGAGAAGAAGGCGTAGTCGCCCGGCATCGGGCCGTAGTGGCTCCTGCAGATCCTGTCGCCGGGGATGAGCCGCCCCATGCCGTAGTCGGTCGCCGACTCGTTGCACACGTCCCAGCTCTGGAGGCGGTTGCCGTAGTGGCGGCCGATCGCCAGGAAGCGGCGCTCCCAGATCTCGTTCAGCGCCTTGACGAAGTTGGGAGCCTTCGCCTCCAGCTCCTTCACGCTCATCGCCTGGAATTCCTTCTGCTTCGCGGGATCGGCCCGGTAGCGGGACCCGCTCGCGCCGCCGGGCGTCTTGAACTTCACCTCCTGCAGGAAGCCCTTCATGAACGGCAGCTCGGCCTCGCCCTTCGCGTAGTACCAGAGCGGGGTCTGCCAGTGGTCGCTGCCCCAGCCGAGGATGTGGCCGTGGCGGCGGATGCCCTTCTTTTCGCAGAACGCCACGCAGGGGTCGCTCGCCGGACGGCGCCAGCGCCAGTCCGACCACGGCTCGTCCTTGCCGTTCCAGTAGGCCGCCGTGTCCTCGTAGGCGGCCGCGAAGCGCATCTTGCCCTCCTCGGGCTCGAACGGACGCCAGTAGAACGCGATCGTGGCGGAGTTGAACAGGCTGTCGTGCCCGAACATCGCCTGGTGGCGCGCGTTGCGCGCGTCGGAACCGAGCTGGTTGAAGTTGAAGATGTGCGCGCCGAACACGAACGCATGCGTCAGCTGCTCCACCCGCACCTCGGCATCGGCGGGCAGGCCCTCCACCGTCAAGTCCGCCTTGCGGTTGCGTTCGATCTCCGCATCGATGCCGCGCTGGACGTCGTCATTCCAGATCGACCAGTACTTGTCGGACATGACCGACCGGTCCACCGCGAAGTCCGTCGGCGTCGCCACCGGCGCAGCCGTCTCCGCCGCCATTCCGGCACAGGCGAAGCCCCCCGCCAAAACGGCCATCCACCCCAGGCGCGTCCGCGCCGCCCATCCATTCCGTCGTTCCGCCATCGTGTGTTCCTTTCCGTGGTTCGTGTGAGTTGAAGTTCAGGACGGCTTCCCGAGCGTGTAGTGCTTCAGTTCCGTCCCGTCGAAGAAGCCGAAGGACCGCGCCGCGCCGCCCCGGGGCAGCGAGACCGAGCCGGGATTGAAGAGCGTGAGCCCGCAGGGAAGCCTCCGCAATTCCGGCACGTGGGTATGCCCGTGCGCGAGGACCGTCCCGGCACCGAGCGGCGGCAGGTTCCGTTCGTTGAAGACGTGGCCGTGCGTGAGGAAAAAGGTCTCGGCCCCCGCGTCGAGGAGCGCGTAGTCGGCCATCATCGGGAACTGGAACATCGCCTGGTCCACCTCCGCGTCGCAGTTGCCGCGCACGGCAATGATCCGGTCCCTCAGCCCGTTCAGGATCTCCACGACCCGCTCCGGGTCGTAGAAGCTCGGCACGCCGTTGCGGGGTCCGTGGTAGAGCAGGTCGCCCAGCAGCACGATCCGGTCGGGGTTCAGCCCTTCGGCCATCTTCAGCGCCGCTTCCAGCGTCGAGGGGACGCCGTGGATGTCGCTCAGGAACAGCAGTTTCACGTCTTCGCTCCTTGCCCCGCCGTCAGTGGATGTTGCCGCGCGAGGGGTGGCTCTTCTTCTTCGGCGGGTCGAGCTTGAGGAAGGTCGCGAACTTCAGCGCCTCGGCGGGGATCTCGTCGCCCGTCGTGTCGGGCATCTCGTGGAGCGGGGGCGGCGGGGTTTCCAGGTGCTGGTGCGCGCGCGGCTTCGGATTGACGATCTTCCGCAAGGCGTCCTTGAACGCATCGAGCCCGACGGGGCCCGCGTAGTCCTTGAGGTCCGCGTACTCGCGCAGATCCTTGAGGGTGGGCTCGCAGGAGAGGGCGATCGGCGTGACGCCCGTCTCCTTCACGAAGCGCTTCAGGTTCCGGCGGCCGGCGGCCTTGTCCATCTTGTTCGCGAGGACGAGCGCGGGGCGCGCGGCGAGGTCGGCGTTGTAGTCGGCGATCTCCTTCGCAAGCGTCGCATAGTCGTCCCAGGGCCTGCGGTTGTCGGTACCCGCCATGTCGATGACGTAGACGAGCACGCGGGCGCGCTCCAGGTGCTTGAGGAAGGCGAGGCCGAGGCCGACGCCGCGCGAAGCCCCTTCGATGATGCCGGGCACGTCCGCCATGCGGATCTGCGCGAAGTCCGCGTACTCGATCGTGCCGACGATCGGGTTGAGCGTGGTGAATGGATAGGAGGCGATCTTCGGCGTGGCGCTCGAAAGGCGCGTGAGGAGCGAACTCTTGCCCGCGTTGGGGAAACCGAGCAGTCCGGCGTCGGCAATCGTCTTGAGCTCCAGGTGGAGGCGGCGCTCCTCGGCCTCGCCGCCGAGCGTGTGTTCGGTGGGGGCCTGGTTGACGGAACTCTTGAAGTGGACGTTCCCGAAGCCGCCGGCGCCGCCCTTTGCGACGACGACCGTCTGTCCGGGCGTCGTGATGTCGGCGATGACCATCCCCGTCGCGCAGTCCGTCACGAGCGTGCCGCAGGGGACGTCGACGACGAGATCCTTCCCGCGCCGCCCGTAGCAGCGCGCGCCGGACCCCGGCACGCCGGGCTCGGCGAAGAGCTTCGGGTCATAGTAGAGGGAGAGGAGGGAGTTGACGTGCGTGGAGGCGCGCAGCACCACGTCGCCGCCCCGCCCGCCGTCGCCGCCGTCAGGCCCGCCGAACGCCACCAGCGCCTCACGCCGGAACGTCGCCGCGCCGTCGCCGCCCTTGCCCGAACGCACGAGCACGTCAACCTGATCGATGAATGTCTTGTTCTTCACAGGCAACAGTATAGCATATCGGGCCGCGTGCGGTCTTCAGCGGACGGCGCAGAGGGCGACGCTGCAGGCGAGGCCGTCGTCCGGCGAAGGCCCCAGGCGCGTGGACACCGCCTTTGCCTCGCGGACGAGGTCCGCCAGCGAGATCTCGCCGATCCCATGCGTCCGCAAATAGCGCATCCCACGCCGATAGGCCTGGAGGGCGTGGACCGACCCCGCCTCCGCCGCCTGTTCAAGCGCCGCCACATTGCGCGCACTGAGGGACGGATTCGCCCACCCCCCTTCCGCGTTCTGCTCCCGCACCAGCGCCGCCACGGCGGAATCGAGCGCGCGTGGCGCCACCGTCGGATCTTTCGCCAGCACGGTCACGGCAAAAGCCTGCACATAGGGGGCCGCCGACGACGCCGTGAACGTACCGTCCGGACGCTGGCAGGCGACGAGGCGCGCGGTTGTCCAGGCCGGCGCCGGACGCTGGAACACGCTTCCCACCGCGAAGAGGAGCGCCAGCCCTGCGGCGACCGGCAGCGCCGCCGCCAGACGGGTGAGGGCGCTCCAGAACGGACGCCGCGCCCGTTCGGCCTCCCCGGCGCGCACGGCCGCCATCACGTCCGCCGTGAATCCCTCCGCCGTCCGCGCCTGGGGCGCGGCGCGCAGGGACGCCACGAACGCACGCATCTCCGCGTCCGAGCCTTCCAGCGCCCGCACGATGTCCCTCTCCGTCTCCTTGGCATCCTTCATGACAGGATCTCCTTCAATTTCCGCAGCGCATTGAACATGCGCGATTTCACCGTCCCGACGGGGATTCCGAGGATCTCCCCCACGTCCGCGTAGGGAAGGCTCTGGAACACGCCCAGCTCCACAACGTCCCGCAGGCCCGGCGAGAGCTGCGCGACGGCCCGGCGGACGGCCTCGCCGTCAACGGCGTGCGCGGACTTCCGAACGTCCGCCCGCACCTCCGCCTCGTGCGCAAACCCTTCCGCAAGGCCCGCCCTGCGGCCCTCGGCGCGGAAGAAGTCCACGGACTCCTGCCCCGCGAGGAGGAACAGGAACGTCGTGAACTTCGCCTGGGGCTCGTATTTCGTGCGATACTTCCAGAGCCGCAGGAACGTCCGCTGCGCGAGATCCTGTCCATCGTTGTATGAAACGCCCTTGCGCAGGAAAAAGTTCAGCAGAACATCCTTGTAGCGGTCGACGAGTTCCGCGAAGGCCTCCTCGCGTCCCGCCGCCGCAAGCGCCATCAGATCCGTATCGCGCAGGTTCTCCACGTCCACGCCGACGGCCACCGCTACTTCAGTTCCGCGCGATAGGCCTTCCACGCCTCGGCCTGCTTCGCCTTTCCGGCCTTCAGGAGGGAGGCGATGAGCAGGTCGAGCGTCGCGCGCTTCTCCGGGTCGTGCGCGACGGCACGGTCCATGATCTGCACGGCGGTGCTCCACCGCTTGTTCGCGTAGGCGAGACGGGCCGCCGCGAGGTAGTAGTCCTGCCGTCCGGGACGCTGGTCGATCGCGGCGCGGTAGGCCGCGAGCGCCTTGTCGACGCCCGACGCGGACTTGTCGTTGAGCGCGAGCAGATGGGCGTAACGCGCCGCCGCCGCCTCCGAGAGCGGATCCGCCGCGAACGCCGCCGCGAACTTCTTGATCGCCGCGCGGATCATTTTCTTCTTCTGCAGCTGCTCCCCCTCCGCGAACAGCTTCGCAGCCGCCGCCGGATCGCGCTTCGCCGCGCCGGGCTTCCCGGCGGCGGCCGCCTGCAGCGCCTTCCGCAGCGCGGGGATCAGCTCGTGGCTGATCTTCTTCGTGCGCGCGTCGCGCGGGTCGGAGAGGCGGGCGGCCATCTCGAACTGCTCCAGCGCGGCCTCGTTGAAGCGGTACGTGTCGCGCGAGAGGACGCCGAGGTGGTACCACGCCGCCGCACTGCGCGGGTTGAGGCGCAGTGCGCGCAGGAAGGAAATGCGCGCCGCGTCGCAGGCGTCCTGCGCAAGCTCGACGATGCCGCGCCCGACGAACGCCTCGCTCCGCACGGCGGCGGGGAGCGCCGCCTCGGCCGCGACGGACGAAAAGGCGGTCCGCGCCCGCGCGTAGTCCTTCTTCAGGTAGGCCACCTGACCGTCCACGAGCCGCGCCTCGGCGGATTCCGGGCACAGCGCACACGCCTCCCGCACGGCACGGTCCGCCTCCGCCACCTCGCCCTGCCGGAGATGCGCGAGCGCGAGCTGCACGCGCGCCTCGAAGTTCGTCCCGCAGACGCGCGCCGCCGCCGCGAACGCCTTGATCGCGCCCCGCACGTTCTGCGCCTCCAGCGCCGCCATCCCCTCCGCGACCTCCTCCGCCCCGTCATCGGGCTGCGCGGCCGTCCCCGCCGCCTCGCCACAACCTGCGACAACGAGCAGAAGCCCCGTCAAAACCGCCATTTTCGTAAGTATCTTCATGGAATCCTCAACGTCTACGTCCTCCCCGCCTGAATGCCGAACGGGGAGATGAATGGTGCAAGTATAGCACATCCGCCCCCGCCCGTGGCGGTCTTTTCACAGTTTCAGGTTCTAGGTAGGTTTTAGGTTTCAGGTTTTAGGTTCTAGGTTCTAGGTTTCAGGTTCTAGCAGGTTTGGGGGAGGGTCGCGCTCCCGCGCGACCGAAGAACTCCGCGCGCGAAGTACCCGCGCCGCCCTCGGCGCGTGGCGTCCGAACGGGCCGCCCCACAGCGTCCCGCGCCGAGGGCGGCGCGGGTACTTCGCGTGCCGGGCCGACAGATCGCCCTCCCCCCAGCTCCTCAAGTCTGCTAAAACCTAAAACCTAGAACCTAAAACCTAAAACCTCCGGCGAACGAATTGCGCCCACCCCGCCCCCCATACGGGAAGATGTGCTATACTATCTTTTTGTTTTCCAATCGGAAGGATTCAGGATGTCACTTTCAGTCGGTATCGTCGGGCTGCCGAACGTCGGCAAGTCCACGTTGTTCAACGCGCTCACGAAGCGCCAGCAGGCGGCGGCGGAGAACTACCCGTTCTGCACCATCGAGCCGAACTCCGCCATCGTGGAGGTGGCCGACCCGCGCCTGGAGGCGCTGGCGAAGATCGTCGCCCCCCAGCAGATCATCCGCGCGACCGTGGAGTTCACGGACATCGCGGGCCTTGTGAAGGGCGCCTCGAAGGGCGAGGGTCTGGGCAACAAGTTCCTCGCGAACATCCGCGAGTGCGACGCGATCCTCCATGTGGTGCGCTGCTTCGAGAACGATGACATCATCCACGTGCAGGAGGGCGGCAACAAGTCCGCCCCCATCGACCCGGCGGGCGACGCCGAGGTGATCGAGACGGAACTCGTCCTCGCGGACATGGAACAGCTGCAGAAGCGTTGCGACAAGACGCGCAACGAGGCGAAGAGCGATCCGAAGAAGCGCCCCGAATTCGATGCGATGACCGCCCTCCTCGCGCATCTCGGCGAGGGGAAGCCCGTGCGCACGTTCCCGCGCGCCGAGGGCGACCCCATCCTGCCCGTCCTGCGCGACCTCCACTTCCTCACCGACAAGAAGACGATCTACTGCGCAAACGTCGCCGAAGACGACCTTGCCGACCCTTCGGCCAACCCGCACGTCGCGGCGCTCAAGGCCTACGCGGACGCACAGGGCTGCGAAATGGTGACGGTCTGCGCCCAGATGGAGGCCGACCTCGCGGGCCTGTCGGACGCGGAGGCGAAGGAGTTCCTGTCGAGCTACGGCCTCACCTCATCCTCCCTCGACCGCACGATCAAGCTCGCCTACCACACGCTCGGCCTTGCGAGCTTTCTCACGGCGGGTCCCAAGGAAGTGCGCGCCTGGACGTTCCGGCGCGGCTGGAAGGCCCCCCAGTGCGCGGGCGTCATCCACACCGACTTCGAGAAGGGCTTCATCCGCGCCCAGGTCATCGCCTTCGACGACTACGTCAAGCACAACGGCGAGGCCGGCGCCCGCGCCGCCGGCGCGCTGCGTCCCGAGGGCAAGGACTACGAAATGCAGGACGGCGACGTCGTCGAGTTCATGTTCAACAAGTAGCCCCTCTCCCTCGCTAGCGCCTCAGCGTGCCGACGAAGACCGAATTGCCCCCCGTCCCGACCCACAGCACGCGCGGGTCGAACGGGTCGAGGGCGAGCGCCGAGGCGTTCCAGTTCTGGAACTGCGGACCGTCCAGGACCGTCCACGTCGCACCGTCGTCGCGCGAATGGACGACGCCCCCGCCCACGGAATGGTCGTGGTAGGGGTGGTCGGAGAGGGCGACGAAGAGCTCGCCACGCGACACGAGCGCCGCGTCGCAGAATGCATCCGCCAGCACCCGCTTCCACGTCGCGCCACCGTCCACGCTGAGCCACGCGCCGCCCGGACGCATCTCGCGCGTCCGGGCGCGCTGTATGTAAAGGACTATATACAA
>URIT01000074.1 GCA_900547945.1 uncultured bacterium | reverse complement strand
CCTCCAGCATCACACGGCAGTCCGTCAGCCCGAGGTCGGCGCCGGGGCCTTCCAGCGCAAGGCTCCACCGTGCCTGGGCGGGGATATTGAGGGCGATGCCCTCGGGAACGCCCCGCGCCCATTCCTCCGCCGTGTGGCCCGTCAAGAGCCAGACGTCCCGCGCGAACTCGTCCCGGTCCGTGGTACTATGAATACGATATCTACGCCCTGCCCATTTTCGGTAGCGCGCCTTAAGGTCGTACATTCGCTCGTTCGCCACATAATACCTATCGGCATGAACGAGACGCGGACCATAGTGTGGGTCATCGTCCCGCACGATGACCACACGGAAGGGTCCACTTCCGCATTTCTTGGCTTTGCGCGCGCCATTGACGAGCCACCGCGTACCGTTGACGGATTGCTGCGCGCCGTAGAACGCCTCGTAGGCCGCCGCCGCGTCGCCACGGAAAGTCATTTCGCCCTGCCAGATAATCGGCATCTCGCGGGCGAGGTCCGCGAGGATGCGCGCCTCCGCGCGGCGCGCCTTCTCCCAGAGGACGAACAGGTGCAGTTCCGGCGCGGCCATTACGGGTTCTCCCAGAGTTCCTTCACCCACGGCGTGGGCAGGCAGGCGAGATGCCGGGGGTTCTTCTCGCCCTTGTGCGTGAAGAACCCAGCGATCGCCTTGGGGATGTCGGGATTGCCGTGAAAGGCGACCGGCTCAGCGGAGAACATCGACGCATCGCAGACAAGGAAGGCGACGCGCAGGCGTCCCCCGCGCGCGAGCGTGTCGCGGCAGGTTTGCTCGTGGACCGCATACCGCGCACGCACAATGGGGACAAGCCGCGCCGTCCGCGCGTCGCGCGCGCGGTCGAGAAGCCGCCGCCGCACGCGCACGCGCACCCTTTTCACCGGGATCAGGGCCGTCATCAGCCGGATGAGACTCGCGTTCAAAATTGTCGTCATGATGCCATTACACTGAAAACCGCTAACATTATACCATAAATCGAAACCGGTGACAGACGGCACTGCATGTACAGGGGACGTGCGGTCAGTCACCCTTCTGAAGTTCTTCCAGTTCGGTTGCGGACTTCTCCCAGTCCTCGGTGTAGCGGTCGATCTCGAACTGGAGCGTGTGGACCCTGCGGTTCGCCTCCGCGAAGTCGGTCGTGGGCTTCGGGTTGAACAGTTCCTCGGACGTCGCGTCGAGCGCGGCCTGGAGTTCCTCGATCTTCTTTTCGCACGCCGCGACCTTCTTCTTGAGCTCCTTCACGCGCGGCGCGACCTTCGCGCGTTCCGCCGCACGCTGCTGGCGCAGTTCCTTCGAGGTCAGGCGTGGCGCGTTGTCCGGCGGAACCGCGACCGGCTGCGCCGTGCCGCCCGTCCCCCGCGCACCCTTCGCCTCCCTCGCCTGCAGTTCCGCCTTCTTCTCGCAGTAGTAATCGTAGCCGCCGGGGAACGAGCGGATGCCCGCGCGGGTGATTTCGAGGACGGAGGTCGCAACGGCGCGCACGAACTCGATGTCGTGCGAGACGAGGAGGATCGTGCCCGTGTACTTCTGGAGCGCGTCCTGCAGAAGGCGGCGGCCGTCGAGGTCGAGGTGCGTCGTCGGTTCGTCGAGGAGGAGGAAGTTCGGCGCCTGCAGGAAGAGGCGGAGGAAGGCGAGGCGGATCTTCTCGCCGCCCGAGAGGACGCCCACCTGCTTCTCCACGTCGTTCTCGTCGAAGCCGAACGCGCCGAGCTGGTTGCGGAAGTGCTTCTCGCCCGAGAGGTTCGTCGCGCCCTGCCAGGCATCCTTCGCCACACGGTAGACGGTGAGGTCAGGCGGAATCGTCTCGGCGAGCTCCTGCGAGAGGTAGCCCGGCACGACGTTGTGCCCCAGCACGGCCTTGCCGGAGGTCGGCGCGCGCCGCCCGGCGATGATGCGCATGAGCGTGGACTTTCCGAGACCGTTGTAGCCGATGAGCGCCACCTTGTCGCCCCGCGCGATGTTGAACGTGACGTCGTGGAGCACGTTCCGCACGCCGTCGTAGGAGAAGAAGAGGTTTTCGCAGCGGAACATCTCGATGCCGGAGGGCGGAGGCGGCGCGAGGCGGAGGCGCCCGGACTGCGTGTAGCGCTTCGGCAGGACGATGCGCGCCTCGTCGATCTTGTCGATGAGCTTCTGACGGCTCTGCGCCTGCGCGGCCTTGGTGGCCTGGGCGCGGAAGCGGTCCACGAAGCGCTGCAGCTGCTCGCGGTGGTGGTCCTGGTTCTCCTTCGCCTGGAGAAGGTGCTGGTAGCGCACCTCGCGCTCGCGCAGGTACCAGTCGAGGTTGCCCTCGTAGCGCGTGCAGGTGCCGGCGTCCACCTCCACGATGATGTCCGTCAGCGTACGCAGCAGGTAGCGGTCGTGGGAGATGAGCATGAGCGTGCCGCGGTACTGCTTGAGGAACTTCTGCAGCCAGTCGACGGCGGGCAGGTCGAGGTAGTTGGACGGCTCGTCCAAGAGGAGGAGGTCCGGCTGGGAGGCCAATACGCGGCTCAGCTCGGCACGCATCCGCCAGCCGCCCGAAAAGCTCGCGAACGGCTTCGTGAACTCCTCGACGGAGAAGCCGAGGCCGCCGAGGGCCACCTTCACGCGCGTTTCGAGGTCGTAGCCGCCCAGATGCTCGAACGCGGTCTGCACCTCGCCGTATTCGTCCAGCACCTTCGGGTCGCCGGAATCGAGGCGTTCCTCCAGGGCGCGCATGCGGGCCTCCAGCTCGTGGAAGCCGGGGATGCCGCGCATCGAATACTCCAGCAGCGTCTCCTCCGGCGTGTCCGGCTCGGGGTGCTGGCGCGTGGAGCCGATGCGCGGCTTGCCCTCGATGACGAGTTCGCCGTGGTCCGTCGACAGTTCGCCGAGGATGATCTTGAAGAGCGTGGACTTGCCGGATCCGTTGGGCCCGACGACGCCGATGCGTTCGGAGGCGTTCACGCGGAAGCTGACGTCCGCCAGCACGTCCTGAAGGCCATAGTGGACCGAGATGTTCTGAAAGTCTAGCATGGGATCGGATAGTGTACCACACAGGCCGAGCCGAGCGCCAGTCCCACGGACGGGGCGACCAGTTCGGGCACGAGCCACACGATGCCGACGGTCGCGGCAAGCGAACAGAGGACGTAGAGGAGGGGCGGCACCGAGAACGGGATGCGCGTCCTCACGCGGAAGCGGTTGGCATCCACCGGCTCGACGTAGAGCACCGCCTTCCTCAGGGAGAGCGGCACGGGATGGTCGGCGATCCAGCGTCCGCGCAGATCGACGCGGCGCGGACGATGCCCGTCCACGGAAACGCGCAGCGTCCGGTCCGGCAGCACGTCAAGGGAAATCGCGCGGTCCCGCGAACCGCCGCCGTCGAAGACGACCCGCATCCGTTCGGGCCGTTCGTCCAGGCGGCGCGCGATCTCCGCGAGATAGCCCCCCAGAACCTCCGTGCGCGGCGCGTCCGGCCCCATTGCGACGCGCACGGGCAGTCCCCAGCGGCGCGCCCGCACCCACCGCACGAGGAACGGCGCGGCGAACGGCACGAGGAAGAGCGCGGAGATCAGAGCAAGCCGCACGTAGCGAGGACCTTTCGCGTGGAGGTGGAGAGCGGCACGGACTTCGGATCCGCAAAGGTCGCGGCCTCCCGCGCCCGCAGGGCCGTCAGTTCAAGCCGGAAATGCGAAAAGGTCTGCACCTGCTCCGCAGCGGGCTCGACGGCGGGAAGCTCCCAAAGCCCCTTCAGGAGGCCGCCCACCCTGTTCTCGACGAGCAGCACGCGCCCCGCGCCGTCCGTCACGACGACGGCGGTCGTCCGCCGCACGGGAAGTTCCTTCCGGGCCCTCCGGCGCGGGTAGTCGGCCTGCGTCCCCGCCCTGCGCGCCGCGCAGTCCGCCGCGAGCGGACACGTCGCGCAGGCCGGATTCGCGGGCGTGCAGACGAGCGCCCCCAACTCCATCATCGCCTGGTTGAAGTCGCCGGGGCGGATCCCCCGTTCGTCCATCAGCGGCTGAAGCCGCGCCGCGAGCTTCCGGCGCGCGCCCTGGGCGTGGAAGTCGTCCTCCAGCTCCCACACGCGCGCGAAGACGCGCGCCACGTTGCCGTCCACCACCGGTGCCCGTTCGCCGTCCAGCACGCTCGCGAGCGCGGCCGCCGTGTAGGGCCCTACGCCCGGCACGGCGGACCACTCCGCAAGCCCCTTCGGCCACCGCGCCGCGCCCGCCGCGCAGATCTGCTTCGCCGCCTTGTGGAGGTTCCGGGCGCGGGCGTAGTAGCCCAGCCCCTCCCACACCTTCAGGACGGCGGACGCGGGCGCGGCGGCCAGCGCCTCGACGGTTGGGAACCGCTCCAGGAAGCGCGCGTAATACGGCAGCACGGCGCCGTACGTCGTCTGCTGCATCATGATCTCGCTCAGCCAGCAGACATACGGGGACGGCGCCAGACGCCACGGCATCGGGCGCTTCACCCGCGCGAACCACGCGCAGAGCCTCCGCGCGAGCGTCACTTCGCCACCCGGTCCAGCGCCTCGACCATCAGCGCGCGCGCGTGCTGGTCGCGCAGCTTCGACGTCTGGCTGCCCACGACGACCACGATCGCGCGTTTCCCGTTGCGCGCGCCCGTGAGGATGATCGAGGATCCGCCCGCGTCGATGTAGCCGGTCTTGAGGCCGTCCACCTCGCTCTCGCCCTGCTCATTGAGGATCTTCTGCCTGTCCTTCACGAGGATGTTGTTGTGGTTGACCATCTTGAGCGGCTTGCCAGCGCCATCGGTGACGGCGCAGAGCTTCGTCTTCGTGAAGCGGAAGACCTCGGGGTAGCGCAGGACGGCCTGCGCGAGCTTCACGAGGTCGCGGCAGGTGGACGTGTCGAAGGGGCGCCCCGAGCCGGGCTTCGGCGGGTAACCGTTCGGCGTCGCGTAGTGCGTGTGCGCCATGCCGAGTTCGCGCGCCTTGTTGTTCATCCGGAGGACGAACGCCTGGAGGTCGCCCGGCTCGATCGCGCGCCCGGCGTTGGCGGCCGTGGAATGCTCGGCGAGGAGGACGGCGGCGTCGTTCGCGCTCCTGACCATGATGGACATGAGGAGGTCGTCCACGGTCATCGACTGGCCGGGCTTGAGCCCGACGCTGCTCGGCCGCTCCTGGCAGCAGCGCACGCTCGCCGTCACGCGCGTCGTCGGGTCGTACTTGAATGCGTGCATGTCCTCCAGGCACAGGAGGAGCGTCATCAGCTTCGTCACGGAGGCCGGGCGCGCCACGGCGTCGGCGTGCCGCTCGAAGAGGACCTCGCCCGTCTGGGCGTCCACCGCGATCGCGCCCACGTAGGGCGTGCGGCGGAACGCCGTCTCGGGAAACGCCGCCGGCCGCTGCGCCGCAGGGCGCCGTGCGGCCACCTTTCCCTTCGCCGGCGCCGCGCACACCGTCGCCACGCACGCAAGGGACACCGCACAGAGGAAGATAGTCTTATTCATTCACCGAATCCTTAAGGGGAAGCACCATCGCCTTTTCCGGGCATGTAAAGGGGTCTGCGTGCTTCGTGCAGTTGATGCAGCCCGAATAGAGCTTGTGCATGATGTGGGTCTTGGCGATCTCGTGGAAGCCGAGCGACGCGAAGAACGCGGGCGTGAGGGTGAGCACGATCACCTCGGCCGGGGCGAACGCGCGCACGCGGTCGATCACGGCCTGGACGAGGAGGCGCCCGATGCCGCGACGGCGGTACGGCGCGCGCACGGCGACGCTCTGGATCTCGACCGAGGCCTTCAGCGGGTCGCCGATCTCGGGCCAGATCTGGTAGGCCGCGCAGCCGACCAGCTCGCCGTCCCGCTCGGCGACGAGGAAGCGGTCGATGTTCTCCACCACGTTGCCCATCGCGCGCGGCACGAGCGCGTCGCTGAGCCCGCGGATAAGGGCGTGGATGCGCTCGGCATCCCCGAGGTTTGCAGACCTCGTCTTGATTTCTTCGTTCACGGCCGAACAGTATACCACAGTCGCCTAGCGGTAGGTCCTGCGCAGGTGGAAGACCGAGAGGGCGGCCTTGAAGTCGGCGAAGCGGGCGTCGGGCTTCTTGGGCGTGAAGGTGAGCGTGACGGGGCGGTCCGGGTAGAGCGTGAAGCTGTTGTCGCTGAACTCGCCGGGGATGCCCGTCGCGTTCACCCAGGTGAAGAACGCGGGGCGGTCCGTCGTGAGCGATACCGTCCAGACCCCGTTGTCGTTCCGGGCCGTCCACCGCACATCCGCGTCCGCAAGCGGACACGCCTTGTAGGCGTTGAACAGCCACTCGTTCGCGAACGTGACGGGCTTCCCCTCCACGGCCGCGTCAAGCGTGAGCGAGAGGAAGCGCCCCACGCGCGCCTTCTCCGTGCCGAAGCGGTCGAGCGCGTAGACCGCGAGGCGCGTCGCCGAGCGGGGCGGCAGCGCGGCGGGCAGCTCCAGCGTTCCGAGGCACGCACCCTGGAAGTCCATCGTCCGCACCGCCACCCGCGCGTCCACCGCCACGCCCTCGTCGTTGAGCGCCCACACCTCGATGTTGCCCGCATCGCCCTCCGCCGGCACCGTCACCACGGCGACGTTCTGGAAGAAGCGCTTCGCGTGGTACTGCAGGTGCTTCCACTTCCCGCCGTACTCGATGGCGCTCCAGCTCGCGACGGGCCAGTTGTCGTTCAGCTGCCAGAAGAGCGTGCCCATGCAGCGGGGGCGCAGGCGGCGCCAGCCCTCGACCGCCGTCTTGATCGCGATCGCCTGCTGGATCTGCGAGACCCACAGCATGTTCTCCGCACCCTCCGGGAAGCGGAAGTAGCGCGCCATCGTCTCCAGCATCCGGCGGTTGCCGCCCGCGTTTTTCTGGTGGTACTCGAAGTCGGGGGCCGTGGGGTTCAGCTGGTCGCGCCCGCAGAACGTGGCCGCGACCTCGGGCGACGAAAAGCTCTGGTAGCCGAACTCGCTGCAGAAGCGGGGCTTGTACTTGTAGTAGTTGTCGAAGCCCTTGTTCTCGTGCCAGACGGTCCAGTTGTGCATGTCGCCCTTGTTGTCGTTGTGCCAGGCGTCGGAATAGTCGCCGGGGCCGCCGCAGGGGGAGGAGGGCCAGAACGTGCGCGCGGGGTCGTACTTCGCCACGGCGTCCGCCTCCACCTGCGTGCGCGCCTGGAGGGCCTTGAGGTAGTAGGGGCGGTCCTTGCGGCTCGGCTCGAACCAGTTGAGCGCGCCGACGCACTCGTTGTCGCCGCACCAGAGGGCGATGGAGGCGTGGTCGCGGAGACGGCGCAGCTGGTGCGCGAGTTCCTTCTCGACGCTCGCGAGGAATGCGGCGTCGCCGGGGTAGATCGCGCAGGAGAACATCATGTCGTGCCAGACCATCAGCCCCAGCTCGTCGCACAGCTCGTAGAACGCATCATGCTCGAACTGCCCGCCGCCCCAGAGGCGCACCATGTTCATGTTCGCCTGCTGCGCGGAGGCGAGCAGGTCGCGGTAGCGCGCCGGCGTCTGGCGGCTCTCGAAGGCGTCGCACGGAATCCAGTTCGCGCCCTTGCAGAAGATCTCCTCGCCGTTCACGCGGAAGGCCATGCGCGCGCCCTCCCTGCCGTTCGCGTCCCTGTCCGGCGTGTTCAGCACCTCGATCGTGCGGAGGCCGATTTTGCGCATCAACGTCTCGCCACCCACCTTCACCTCCAGCGGGTAGAGGTGCTGCGCGCCCGCGCCGTTCGGCCACCAGAGCTTCGGGTTCGGCACGTCGATCGCGAGAGCGAGGCGGTTCGCGCCCGCCGCGAGCGAAACGGACTTCTCCCGGGCACGGTCGCCGAGCCGGACCGCGAACGTCGTCGAACCGGCCGCCGGGGCCGTCACCTCGGCATGGACCGTCACCGTGCAGCGCGACCGGTCCGCCGTGAAATCCTGGTCGCAGTACACGTAGTCGAGGCGCGCGTCGTCCACCGCGATGAGCGTGACGGGGCCGCAGAAGCCCGTCACCATCTGCGCGAGCCCCCAGTCCCAGCCGCCGTGGCACTGCGGCTTGCGGATCAGCTCGATCGCCTTCGCCCACGGCACGTTCGAAATCTGGAACGGGCGGTCGTAGGTTTTCGCGCGCGCGTTCGATTCGTTCTCGGCGCTCCTGAAGACGCCCACGATGCGGTTGTCGCCGGGCTTGAGGAAGCGCTTCACGTCGAAGTCCCAGCGGCGGAAGCGGTTGTCGGTGCGGCCGACCACCTCGCCGTTGATCTCGATGGTGCAGAAGGTGTCCACGTCCTCCAGGCGCAGCGTGACGCCCTTCGCCCGCAGGAGGGAGGCCGGGACCGTGAAGGACCGCTCGATCCGCCAGTCCTTCCGCCCCACGTCCTGCGTCAGCAGCTCGTTCTGCCCGAAGAAGGGATCGGGGATCTTCCCGGCCGCGAACAGGGCGGAATGGACGTCGCCCGGAACCTGGATCGGCACGGTGAACTGCACGGCGTTGTCCGCCTCGCGCAGATGCCACACGCCTCCCAGGTCCATCCGTCCCGCCGCCGTCACCGTTTCGGCCCGCAGCGCGAGCGCCGCCGCCATCGCCACCGTCATCGCGAAGAGCATTTTCTTCATGTCGTCGTCACCTCGTTTTCGAATCAGCCGAAGATCTTGCCGTAGAACGGCGCCCAGTAGGAAATGACCTGCGTCGCGCCCGCGCGGAAGATCGCGTAGAGCGATTCGCGGGCCGTCGGGTAGAGGTCGCAGTACCCCTTTTCGGCGGCGGCGTGGACCATCGCGTACTCGCCCGAGACGTTGTAGGCCATCACGGGCAGGAGCGTGCGGGCCGCCACCGTCTGGATGAGGTCCAGGTAGAAGAGCGCCGGCTTCACCATCAGCGCGTCCGCCCCCTCCGCCTCGTCGAACAGCGACTCGCGGACCGCCGTGCGCCCGTCGCGGAAGCTCGCCTGGTACCCCTGGCGGTCGCCCTCGGACGGCGCGGAATTCTCGGCGTCGCGGAACGGGCCGTACATCTGCGAGGCGAACTTCGTCGAGTAGGCGACGAGCAGCGTCTTCGCGAAGCCCTCTTCGTCGAGCGCGCGGCGGATCGCGGCGATCTGGCCGTCCATCATCGCCGACGGCGCCACGCCGTCCGCCCCCGCCCGCGCATGCGACACCGCCACGCGCGCGAGCATCTCGCAGGCGGCGTCGTTGTCCACGTCGCCCGCCGCGTCGCGCGGACCGCAGTGCCCGTGGCTCGTGTAGGCGCAGAGGCACACGTCCGTCAGGATGACGAGGTCGGGGTAGGCCGCGCGCAAGACGGGAATCGCGCGCTGCACCGCCCCGCGCGGATCCTCCGCCGGCGTGCCGCATTCGTCCTTGCCCCCGCCCTCGTGCTGCCCGAAGAGCAACACGCTCTTCACGCCCTGGGCGACGACGGGCGCAAGCTCCTTCACAAGCTCGTCCGCCGACAGGCGGAACTGCCCCGGCATCGACGCGATCGGCTCGCGGCGCCCCGTGCCCGGCACCACGAACACGGGCCAGATGAACTTCTCGGGCCCCGGCTTCGGCATCGCGAACATGTCGCGGAGCGCCTCCGTGCGCCGCAGCCGCCGCAGCCGCACATCGGGATAGCCTGCCCCTTCCATCACTTCCGCCCCTTCTTGCCCTTCGGCGCGGACGAATCCTCCGCCGGCACGATGATCTTCTGCCCTACGCGGAGCATGTTGGGCTTCAGGCCCGGATTGGCGGCGAGAATCTTCGGGACGGTCGTGCCGAAACCCTGCGCAATGAGCGTGAGGGTCTGCCCTTTCTCGATGACATACTCGTAGTGCGTGCCGGTCGTTGCGGGCGGCGGAGGCGGAGCGGAACGACGGGGCGCCCCGCTGCGCGGCGGGGGGGCAGGCTGCGGCGCGGGCGGCGGCGTCATGCGGGCGATCCGCCCCGCGAGGTCCTTGACGATCTCCGCGCGCATCGCGTCCTGTTCGCGGCGGATGGAGGCCTTCAGGTCGGCGACCTCGGCCCGGAGGGCGGCGATCTCGGCCCGCACGTCCCCCGTCGTGTCCGTCCCCTCCAGCTTGACGAGGCGCGCGACGATCGCGTCCTGGTTCTGCACGAGCAGGTCGAACTGCTGGACGAGGCGCGGCACCTCCGCGAGCGCCTGCTGCTGCTGGTAGGCCGCACGGGCGGACGCCGTCGAATCCTGTGCCGCGCCGGAAAGCGCGGCGAGGGCGAAACCTGCGACAAGGACGGTTTTCTTCATGGAACGATCTCCTTTGACTTAAATGAACCGCAAGGCCAGCCAGACGATCCCCACGCCGACCATGAACCAGAGGAAGCGCGTCTGGCGGCGCGACACCGCCTCGCGCGCAACCGAACCCGCGAACGCGCGGATGCCGCCGCCCGAAAGGTAGTGGAAGAGGCGCCAACCGGCTTTGCGCTCCGCCGGCAGCGCGGCGAGGGCGTCGTCGCCCACGTCGATGCGCCACGGCACGTCCTGGGAGGATGTCCAGGCGTGCCGCCGGCGGACGAGGCTGGTGGAAATCGGCGCCATGTCAGGGGAGCCGGATGACCTGTCCCACCCGCAGACGGGCGTCGGCCGAAATCACCGCGCGGTTGGCCTCCAGGATCGCGCGCCACTTGTTGGGCGACCCGTAGAAGCGCATGGAGATCCTGAAGAGCGTGTCGCCGCTCTGTACGGTGTAGGTCTCGGGCCGTCCGCCCGCGTTCGCCTTCGGTTTCTTCTGCCCGGCGGCGCCCAGCATGGACTCCAGCGACGTCGGCTTCGCCCCGGCATCCTTCCCCTTCCCTGCGGCGGCCTGCGGCGGCACGGGCTCGGCGTCGAGGCGGGCGAGTTCGCCCTTGAGCTTCTGCACGTCCTCCGACGCGCGGATGCGGTCCACGGGCTCGGACTCGTCGCCCTCGTCGAGCAGTTCGGCGTCCGTCGGCGTCAGGCGGCGGCGCTCCACCTCCGCGCGCTCGCTGCGCAGCGTGGCAAGGGCCTCCTTCACGGCGGAGGTCTTCGACGCCTTCACGTCGTCCGCCTCGCTCAGTTTCGCGAGCAGACGGCTCTTGGAGGCGTTCTCGGTCTCCAGGCGGGCGATCTCCTTCTTCGCCTTCGCAAGCTCGGCCTCCAGCCTCTTCACCCGCGCGCCCAGGGCGTCCCGGTCGGCCGTGAGCTTTTCGTTGTCGGCCGCGAGCTTGCCCGACGCGCTGCCGCCCGCCTTGCGCAGCACCTCGGCGGAGAGCAGCGTTTCGCAGAGCTTCACGCGGTCCTGCGCCACGGTCGCCTTGTCGGAGG
Organism: uncultured bacterium; assembly: GCA_900547945.1. GTDB lineage: Bacteria > Verrucomicrobiota > Kiritimatiellia > RFP12 > UBA1067 > RUG572. The sequence continues at coordinate 4,470 of URIT01000074.1, read as the reverse complement.
CCGGGCGAAGCGCCAGGTAGCTGCGGTAGTGGGCGATGGCGGCGATGTAGTCCTTGCGCACGTCCTGCAGCAGCGTCGCGAGCTGGAAGTGCGCGGAGTACGACTTCGGCTCCTGCAGGACGACGCGCTCGAACCCCTTGATCGCCGCGTCCATCCGCCCGGCCTGCAGGTCGTCCATCGCGTTCGTGTAGAGGCGCGAGGCCCGCTCGCGTTCCTCGATTTCGGAAAGGGACGGTCCCCGGTCGCAGCCGCACACGACGGCCAGCAGACCCGCCAGCATCCCGACTTTCAGCATGGCACGCTTACTCTTCATCTTCTTCTCCTTCCGGGACGTCGCCGACCTCCGCGTCGTCTTCGTCAAATTCATCGTCCTCGTCATCCTCGTCGTCGAACTCGTCCGTCGTGTCGTCGACCAGCGGCTCGTCGTCCTCCTCCGCCTCGTCGTCCGGGCGGAACGAGACACGACGCGGCGCGACCTCGTCGGCGGACGGCTCTGCGTCCACCGGCCCCTCCGCTTCCTCCTGCACCGCCTCCTCGGCGGCACCGTCTTCAACAGGCGCGGCATCAGGCGCGGGCCCCGTCACGACCACCGCATCCGCCCCCTTTTCATCATCCTTCTTGGGCGTTTCCCCCGTCCCTTCGGCTGCCTGCTCCTCGGGCTTCTTCTCCTTGACGAACAGCTTCGCGCGCTCGCGCGGGTTCGACCGCTGGAGCGTGGGGTCGATGTCGTTGAGCTCGCTCAGCGAGGCGAGGCCGAAATGCTCCAGGAAGAGCGGCGAGGTGCCGTAGAGGAACGGATGCCCCGGCAGCTCGCTGCGCCCGACGAGACGCACGAGCTGCAGGTCGACGAGCGACTTCACGATGGTGTCCACGGCGACGCCGCGGATCTGCTCGATCTCGGCCTTCGTGATCGGCTGGCGGTAGGCGATGATCGCCAGCGTCTCCAGCGCGGCGCGGGAAAGGCGGCTCGGGCGGTCCAGCTTCAGGAGCGCGCGCACGTAGCGGCCGCACGCCGAGGCCGTCTGCAGGCGGTAGGCACCGCCCGTGCAGACGAGGCGGAACCCGCATTCGCTGCGCTCCAGCTCCTTTTCGAGTCCGTGCAGGGCCTGTTCGATCTCGCGCGACGTGCAGCTCTGGTAGACGGACATCACCTCCGCGTCGTCCCCCTCCTCGGGCGCGACGCCCCGCACGCACGTCCGCAGTTCCGCCGCCGTCAGCGGCGACTCGCTCGCGAAGAGCAGCGCCCCGACGATTTCCTGCAGCGACGACGGCAGGGGGATACGCGGTCCTTTGGACTTCACGGCAGATGTTTCCGCAACCGGCGCCGCCGGCGTCGGTTCGGAGGTCCCGTCGACCTCAAGCCCGCTTTTCGCGTCTTCTTCTGTTTCTTCTGGTTCTGTCATCTCAAACTTTCTCGTCGGCGGGCCGCCGAGGACGTCGGCCCCTACCATTCATCCGGCGCCTCCAGCGGGGCGTCCTCGGGCATCTCCTTCGAGGGGAGGACGGTGATTTCGTGGAAGGCGGCGTTCTGGTAGACGATGATGCGGTGCTGGCGCAGAAGCTCCAACAGCGCGAGGAACGTCACGATTACCTCGCCGCGCGGCGACTGCGCGTCAAAGAGATGCGAGAACGAGACCTGCCCGTCCGCGCGCGTGCGTTCGAGGATGAGGTCCATCTTCTCCGGCACGCTGAAGCGGGCTCCCTTGAGTTCGCCGGTGGGAACCTCGCTCAGGCGCGCGAGCACGTCCTGGAACGCCGTCAGCAGATCGTAGAGGTCGATGCGCGAAAGGGCGTCCGCCGCATCGGCCGCCGTCTTCTCGAACTTCGGTCGGCCGCCGCCGTAGTCGAAGCGTTCCTGCACAAGCGCCTCGTATTCGCCGAGGCGCCCGGCGGCGTCCTTGAACTTCTTGTATTCGACGAGCTGGCGCACGAGATCGAGGCGCGGGTCCACCCACTCCTCCTCCACGCCCTCCTCGGCGGCACGGCGGTCCACGGGCAGCAACATGCGGCTCTTGATGACCATGAGCGTCGCGGCCATCACGATGAACTCGCCCGCCACGTCGAGGTTGTACTGGCGCATCAGGTCGAGATACGCCATGTACTGCTTCGTGATGCGCTCGATCGGGATGTCGTAGATGTCCAGCTCTTCGCGGCGGATCAGGTACAGCAGAAGGTCAAGGGGGCCCTCGAAGATGTCGAGGTCCACCTTGTAGTCTTCCGCGAGAAGTTCCGCCTGGGCCATGGTAGTAGGAGATGAAGTCGCCGCTGCGCGGCTTTAAGTGGTTAAGTAGTTAAGTAGTTAAGTGGTTAAGTGGTTAAGCGGTTAAGCGGTTAAGTAGTTAAGTGGTTAAGTGAGGAGATGATGTTAAACGACCGAATAAGGCACTTTGATGAGAATGGCGTGACTGAGGCAACTGAACAACTTAAAGCCGCGCAGCGGCAACTTAACCACTTAATTCTCAAAGTCCGACGGCCTCCCGCACCTTGTCCATGACCTTCGCGGCCTCGGCGCGCGCGCGCGCGGCACCGGCCTTGAGAATGTCCTCCAGCGCGTCGGGATCCTTCTCCAGCTCCGCGCGCTTCTCGCGGAACGGATCGAAGAGACGCTTGTAGGCGGCGAGCAGCTCCTTCTTCGCGTGGCCATAACCGTAGTTGCCCGCACGGAAGTTCGCCGCCATCTGCGCGGCCTCCTCGGGCGTCGCGAAGAGCTTGTACATCTCGTAGATCGAATTGCCCTCGGGCTCCTTCGGCTCCTCCATCGTCTTCGAGTCGGTGACGATGGCCATGATCTTCTTCTTGGCGGAGGGGTCGAAAAGCTCGATCGTGTTGTGGTAGCTCTTGGACATCTTCTGCCCGTCGGTGCCCGGAATCGTCGCGACCGTCTCGGGGATGTAGGCGTCGGGCAGCTTGAAGATCTCGCCGTACTGGTTGTTGAACTTCTGCGCGAGGTCGCGCGTCACCTCCAGGTGCTGCTTCTGGTCCTTACCCACCGGCACGAGGTCGGCGTTCATGATGAGGATGTCGGCCGCCATGAGGACGGGATAGGCGAAGAGGCCGTGCGTCGCCTCCAGCCCGTGGGCGAGTTTGTCCTTGTAGCTGTGGCAGCGCTCCAGGAGGCCCATCGGCGTGAGGCACGAGAGGTACCAGGCGAGTTCCTGCACTTCGGGGACGTCGCTCTGGCGGTAGACGACCGTCTTCGCGGGGTCGAGCCCGCAGGCGAGGTAGTCGAGCGCGACGTCGCGCGTCTGCGCGCGCAGCGCCTTGCCGTCGCGCACCGTCGTCATCGCGTGGAAGTTCGCGATGAACATGAAGTTGTCGCCCTTCTCCTGAAGGTCGAACATCGACTTCATCGCGCCAAAGTAGTTGCCCCAGTGCAATTTGCCCGAGGGCTGAATGCCCGTCAGAATCCGCATCTCTCTATCCTCCAAATGGAAGAGATAGTTTAGCGCATTCCGGCGGCGGATTCAAGGGGCGAGCGCACCACGTCCAAGGGCTCATGGGCAGGCGCGCTACCGCAGGTAGAAGACGACCCCCGTGTAGCCCGCGAAGGCGTCCGCCTCGCCGTTGACCGAGATGAAGAAGCCGTCGCCGCGGCGGTGGCGGCCGTTCGGCAGCCAGAAGTGGACGTTCTCGTCGCCGGCGTGCCCGGCGCCGTGGTAGCTGAACGTGTACGGCGGCGCCACCGTCGTGACCGGCAGCGCGCAGGCGTAGGGGGAGGGCGTCCGCAGCAGCGTCTTGCGCACGGGCACGCGGTAGACGCGCGAGCCGTCGTCGTCGCCCGCCGTGGGCGCGACCTGCAGCGCGCCCGAGAACTTCACGCTGCCGCCGCGGATGACGACCGCCGCGACGTTCGTCGTCGCCGCCTCGGCCATCTCGGGCCCGCCGATCGCCGCCCTGCTGCCCGCCACCTCCACCGTGCCGTCGTTGATGCGCACGCGCGTGCGCAGGCCGTCCTTGCACGTGGCCGTGCCGTTCGTCGTGCCGCCCGCGCCGAGGCCGTAGTGCCCGCCGCTCGCCATGAGCACGCCGCCGTTGACCGTGATGTCGCCGCCGCCCGCGCTGACCGTGACCTTCGGGTTGCGGACGCCGCCGCCGCCGATCGCCGGCACCAGAAGCCCGGGGGCGGAGTCGTTCACGCTCGTCGACACCTTCAAGACACCGCCATTGAGCGTGATCGCCCCGACCGTGCCGCCGTCCCACGTGTTCTTGCCCTTGTCATAGCCCGCGCCGCCCGCGCCGCCGCCGAGGCCGGCCGCGTTCTGCCCCGTCACCGTGGCCGTGCCGCCGTTCATCGTGAAGCTCACGAGCCGGCCGCCGTCGCTGTTGTACGCCGTGCCGCCGCCGATGCCGACAACGACGAGCGCGTCGCCCTTTTCACGGATCGTTTTCCCCGCGGCGAGAATGCGCGCAAGCTCCGTTTCGCGGATGCGGCGCGGCAGCTCCGTCCAGCCGAGAAAATCCGAACCCGCG
>URIT01000073.1 GCA_900547945.1 uncultured bacterium | reverse complement strand
CTGCGGGTGGGTGCCTTGACCACCGGCTCCTTTGCGGCGGCGGGGGCGGCGGGGGCAACGGGGGCAGCGGCCGGCTTCGGCGCGTCTTCCGCCGCGCACGCACAGGCCACCAGGGCCGCACAGACGGTGATCATCAACGTCTTCATGTTCTCACTCCTTCTTCTATTCGTTCGATTTCCGGGAATCCGGGCGGTTAGGCGCGCAGCGCCGCCTGGGCCGCCGCGAGGCGCGCGATCGGCACGCGGAACGGCGAGCAGGAGACGTAGTTGAGGCCGATGCGGTGGCAGAACTCGACCGAGGTCGGGTCGCCGCCATGCTCGCCGCAGATGCCGCAGTGGATCTTCGGGCGCGTCGCCTTGCCGTCCGCGACGGCCATCTTCATGAGCTTGCCCACGCCGATCTGGTCGAGCTTCGCGAACGGGTCGTTCTCGTAGATCTTCTTGTCGTAGTAGGCGCCGAGGAACTTACCCGCGTCGTCGCGCGAGAAGCCGAAGGTCATCTGCGTGAGGTCGTTCGTGCCGAAGCAGAAGAACTCGGCCTCCTCCGCGAGCTCGCCGGCGACGAGCGCGGCGCGCGGCACCTCGATCATCGTGCCGACCTCGTAGTTGAGCTTGATCTCGGCGGCCTGGATCTCGTCGTTCGCGACGTGGACGACGATGTCCTTCACGAACTTGAACTCCTTCGCGTCGCCCGTGAGCGGAATCATGATCTCGGGGCGCACGTTCCAGCCCTTGTGGCGGCGCTGCACGCGGATCGCCGCGCGGATGACGGCCTTCGTCTGCATGACGGCGATCTCCGGGTACGTCACGCAGAGGCGGCAGCCGCGGTGGCCCATCATCGGGTTGAACTCGTGGAGGGAGTCGATGATCTCCTTGATGCGGCTGATCGGCTTGTGCGTCGTCTTCGCGAGAAGCGCGATCTCGTCCTCCGTGTGCGGCACGAACTCGTGGAGCGGCGGGTCGAGGAAGCGGATCGTGACGGGCTGGCCGTCCAGCGCCTCGAAGAGCTGCTCGAAGTCGTCCTGCTGGAACGGCAGGATCTTGTTGAGGGCGAGTTCGCGCTCCTCCACCGTGTCGGCGCAGATCATCTCGCGGAACGGCGTGATGCGGCTCTGGGAGAAGAACATGTGCTCCGTGCGGCAGAGGCCGATGCCCTCCGCGCCGAGCTCGCGCGCCTTCTTGGCGTCGCGGGGCGTGTCGGCGTTCGTGCGCACCTTCAGCTTGCGGAACTTGTCGGCCCACATCATGATGCGGCCGAACTCGCCGGCGATCGTCGCGTCGACGGTGGGGATCACGCCGTCGTAGATGTTGCCGGTGGAGCCGTCGAGCGAGAGCCAGTCGCCCTCCTTGAAGAGCTTGCCGCCGAGGCGGAAGCGCTTGCCCTCCTCGTCCATCGCGATCTCCTGGCAGCCGGAGACGCAGCACTCGCCCATGCCGCGCGCGACGACGGCGGCGTGGCTCGTCATGCCGCCGCGCACCGTGAGGATGCCCTCGGCGGCCTTCATGCCCTCGATGTCCTCCGGGGACGTCTCCAAGCGCACGAGGACGACCTTCTCGCCGCGCTCCTTCCACGCCTTGGCGTCGACGGCGGTGAAGACGATGCGCCCGCAGGCGGCGCCCGGCGAGGCGGGGAGGCCCCGGCCCACCGGCGTCGCCTTCTTGAGGGCGACCGTGTCGAACTGCGGGTGGAGGAGCGTGTCGAGGTTGCGCGGCTCGATCATGAGCACGGCCTCCTGCTCGGTGCGCATGCCCTCGTCCACGAGGTCGCAGGCGATCTTCAGCGCGGCGCGCGCCGTGCGCTTGCCGTTGCGCGTCTGGAGCATGAAGAGCTTCTTGTTCTCGATCGTGAACTCCATGTCCTGCATGTCGCGGTAGTGCTTCTCCAGCGTCGTGCAGATCTTCTGGAACTGCTTGAAGACGTCGGGCATCACGTCGGCCATCTTCGAGATCGGCATCGGCGTGCGCACGCCGGCCACCACGTCCTCGCCCTGGGCGTTCATGAGGAATTCACCCATGAGCTTCTTCTCGCCCGTCGCCGGGTCGCGCGTGAAGGCGACGCCCGTGCCGGAGTTGTCGTTGAGGTTGCCGAACGCCATCATCTGTACGTTGACGGCCGTGCCCCACGAGTAGGGGATGTCGTTGTCGCGGCGGTAGACGTTCGCGCGCGGGTTGTCCCAGCTGCGGAAGACGGCCTTGATCGCCTCGACGAGCTGCTCCTTCGGGTCGTCCGGGAAGTCCTTGCCGAGCGCGTTGCGGTACTCGGCCTTGAACTTGCCGGCGAGCGTCTGGAGGTCCTTCGCCGTCAGCTCCACGTCGAGCTTCACGCCCTTCTTCTCCTTCATCTCGTCGATGAGCTTCTCGAAGTGCTTTTTGCCGACCTCCATCACGACGTCGGAGAACATCTGGATGAAGCGGCGGTAGCAGTCCCACGCCCAGCGCGGGTTCTTCGTCTGCTTCGCGAGGGAGTTGACGACGGTCTCGTTGAGGCCGAGGTTGAGGATCGTGTCCATCATGCCCGGCATCGACGCGCGCGCGCCGGAGCGCACGGAGACGAGGAGCGGGTTCTTCGCGTCACCGAACTTCTTGCCGGCGGACTTCTCCAGCTTGCCGACGTACTCCTGCACCTGGCGCATGATGTCATCGCCGATCTTCCGCCCGTCGTCGTAGTAGCGCGTGCACGCCTCGGTCGAAATCGTGAAGCCCTGCGGCACCGGCAGCCCCAGGCTCGCCATCTCCGCGAGGTTCGCGCCCTTGCCGCCGAGGAGGTTGCGCATGTCGGCGTTGCCTTCCGTCTGGCCCGCGCCGAAGAAATACACGTACTTGGTTGCTTTGCTCATTCTCGTCATTCCTTGCCTGTCACCTAGTTCTGTCTCGTTTTACATCCTATTCATTCAGTTCGGGCCATTATAGCCGAATCCATGCGGAAAGGGAAGCCCAATCCCCGCCCGCTCAGAAGAGCCCGTGGACGTGGCCCGTCTCGACGTCCACGTCGATGCGGCGGTAGGCCGGCGAGGCCGACGTGCCGGGCATCAGCTTGATCTCGCCCGCGACCGGGACGACCAGCCCCGCGCCCCGGTACAGCAGCACGTCCCTTACCGGCAGGCGCCACCCTTTCGGACGCCCGAGGAGGTTCGGGTCGTGCGAGAGCGAATACTGCGTCTTCGCGATGCAGACGGGCAGACGCGCCGTTTCGGGATCCGCCTGCAGCGCCGCGAGCTTTTCCGCCGCCGCCGGCTCGAAGTCCACGCCGTCGCCGCCGTAGACCTCCTTCACCTGCTTCTCGATGCGCGCCGCAAGCGGCTCGTCCAGGTCGCAGAGGTACGCGAAGTCGTTCGGCTCGTCGCACGCCGCAAGGACGGCCTCGGCCAGCTCCCGCGCCCCCTCGCCGCCCTTGAGCCAGTGGTCGGAAACGGCGAAGCGGGCGCCCGCCGCCTCCGCGACGCGGCGGACAAGCGCGCGCTCGGCCTCCGTGTCCGTGTAGAACGCATTGAGGCACACGACGGGCTGGATGCCGGCGCGGCGGATGATGTCGATGTGCGCGAGCAGGTTGTCGCACCCCTTCTCCAGGAGTTCGAGGTTCTCGTGCGTGTAGACGGGATCGAGCGGCAGGCCGGCCTTGACCTTCGGCGCGCCGCCGTGCGCCTTGAGCGCGCGGACGGTCGCGACGAGCACGACGGCGTCGGGCCGGAGGCCGGAACAGCGGCACTTGATGTTCCAGAACTTCTCGAAGCCCATGTCGGCGGCGAAGCCGCTCTCCGTGACCACGTAGTCCCCGAGCGCGCAGGCGAGGCGGTCGGCGACGACCGAGTTCTGCCCGATCGCGATGTTGGCGAACGGCCCGGCGTGGACGAACATCGGCTGGCCCTCCAGCGACTGCATGAGCGTGGGCTGGAGCGCATTCACGAGGAGCGCGCACATCGCGCCGTCCACCTCCAGGTCGTGCGTCGTCACGGGCGCGCCGGACTTCGAGTACGCCATGACGATGCGCCCGAGGCGCGTGCGCAGGTCCTTCAGGTCCGTCGCCATCGCGAGGATCGCCATCACCTCCGAGGCGACGGTGATGTAGAAGCCGGAGCGGCAGGTGAAGCCGTCGAGCCGGCCGCCGCGCCCGATCTCGATGTCGCGCAGGCCCTGCGCGCAGAAGTCCATCGCCCAGCGGAACGGAATGCGGTCCGGGTCGACGTCGAGGCGCTTCAGGCCGCGCGCGGCGAGCCAGGCGTCGTCGTGGTTGCGCTCGTGCTGCATGCGGCTGTTGAGCGCGACCATCGCGAGGTTGTTCGCGTTCGTGATCGCGTCGATGTCGCCCGTGAGGCCGAGCGAGAGCGCCGTGAGCGGCACGACCTGGGCGAGGCCGCCGCCGGCGGCGCTGCCCTTGATGTTGAAGGTGGGCCCGCCCGACGGCTGGCGCACGCAGCCGATGACCTTCTTGCCGAGACGGCCGAGGCCCTCCACGAGGCCGAGCGTCGTCGTCGTCTTGCCCTCGCCGAGCGCGGTCGGCGTGATGGCCGTCACGTCGATGTACTTCGCGCGCTTCCGTCCGCCTAGGCGCCGGAGGACCTTCGTCACGTCCACCTTCGCGAGGACGCGCCCGTAGGGCGTCCACTCGTCCTCGCTCAGCCCCAGCTCGGCCGCGAGGTCCTTCGCGGGGCGCAGCGTCGCCTCCGCCGCCTCCGCGATCTGCCAGTCCCTCATCTTCGTCGGGTCAAGCTTCTGCATCGTTCCCACTCTCTTCCGCTCCCACTCTTTTTTCGGTAAAGCAAAAAACGCGGGCGGGGAGAACGAACTCCGCCGCCCGACCTGTCTGGCTGTGCAACCGGCCTACTGGGCCGCCGCGGCCTTTTCGGCCGGAACCGCCGCCTTCGCCGCGACCTCGCGCTCGGCGAGAAGGTCCTCGACCTTCTCCTTGAGCGTCGCAAGCTCCTCCACGCTCATCGTCGCGAGCGGCTTGTCCTCGCGCACGGGCACGTTCATGCCGTGGGAGCGGAGGAACTGGTCCACCTTGTCCCGGTTCTTCCTGTAGAGGTAGAATCCGGCGGCGGCCACGCCGACGCCGACGGCCGCGCCGATGAGATGATCTGTCGTAATTGCCATGTTCAGTCCTTTCGCTTGAATTCCGAAAACCGGCACTAGTATATCATCTTTTCGTCTCGTGCATGTCGTAGAAAAAGATGCGCAGCGAATTGCCCACGACGAGGATCGTGCTCGCGTTGTGCAGGGTGGCGCCCACGATGACGGGGATGAGGCCGAGGCCGCCGAGCAGGAGGCCGACCGTGTTCACGCCCACCGAGACGAAGAAGTTCTGGCGGATGACCCCCATCGTGTGCCGGGCGAGACCGTAGGTCGCCGGGAGCAGCATCGCGTTGTCGCCGGCGATCGTGATGTCCGCCGCCTCCATCGCGACGTCCGTGCGCGTCTTACCGAGGGCGATGCCCACGTCGGCGTAGGCGAGGCCCGGCGCGTCGTTGATGCCGTCGCCGACCATGACGACGCCGTTCCCGCCCGCCTGCAGGCGCAGGATGACCTTCGCCTTGTCCTCCGGCATGAGCTCCGACTCGAAGCCGTCCAGCCCGAGGCGCCGCGCCACGACGTCCGCCTGCTGCTCCTGGTCGCCCGTGAGGAGCAGGATGTCGTCCACGCCGCCGAGGCGCAGACGGTTCAGCGCCTTCTTCATGTTCTCGCGCAGCGGGTCGCGGATGCCGATGAGGCCCACGATCTCCGTGCCGCTCGCCACGTAGACGACGCTCTCGCCGTTCGCGAAGAGCTTCGAGGCCTGGTCGCGCATCGGGTGCGTGTGGATGCCCGCCTCGTTGAGGAAGCGCTTCGAGCCGACGCGCACCGTCTTGCGCCCGACCTTCGTCCACACGCCGCGCCCCACGACCGTGTGGACCTCCTGGTGGCGCGGGATCCTGCCGCCCACGCGCTGGAGCTGGGCGAGGATCGCGTTCGCCATCGGGTGGCGGCTCGTCTCCTCCGCCGCCGCCGCGAGCGCCAGCACCTCCTCGCGGGAGTATGCACCCGAGACGGTCGCGATCGACGTGACGCGCGGCTTGCCTTCCGTGAGCGTGCCCGTCTTGTCGAGGATGAGCGTGTCCGCCTCGGTGAGGGTCTGGAGGGATCCGCCGCCCTTGATGAGCACGCCGTTGCGGGCCGCCGTGGAGATCGCGGCGGAGAGGGCCGCCGCCGTGGAGAGGCGGATCCCGCAGGAGTAGTCGATCACGAGCATGTTCAGCGCGCGGTTCACGTCCTTCGTGCAGAAGAAGACGGCGAGCGCGAGCGTGATGTTGACGGGCACGAGCGCGGCGGAAAAGCGGTCCGCATACGTCTGGATCTCCGCCTTCTTCCCCTCGGCGTCCTCGACCATGCGGATGATGCGCGAGACGGCCGTGCCCTCGCCGACGGACTCGACGCGCACGGTCGCCGTGCCGTCCACAACGAGCGTGCCGGCGTAGACCTTGCCGCCCGCCTCGCGCGGCGCGGGGGCGAACTCGCCCGTGATGGACGACTGGTCGACGAGGACGCGCCCCGAGACCACCTCGCCGTCCGCGACGATCTTCTCGCCCGTGTGGACGACGATGAAGCTGCCCGGGCGCAGCTCCGAGACGGCGACCCGCACGAGCGGCGTCCCCGGCTCGCCGTCCGCCGACAGCCACGCCTCCTCGCCGTCCACCGACAGCATGTCGCGGATCGCGTTGCGCGTCTGGTTCATCGTGTAGGCCGTGAGCGATTCCGCGAGGTCGTGGAGGAGCAGCACCGTGAGCGCCGACCCCGCACGCCCCGACGCGACGCTCGACACGACCGCGAGCGCGCTCAGCGTGTCCGCGTTCGGCAGGAACGTGCGCACAAGCGCCCCGATGCCGCTGCGGAAGATCGGCCCCGCAAGGGCCAGCGCCCCGAAGCCGGTCGGCGAGAGCAGACGCCCGAGAATGGTCGCCGGCACGGCCCGCCTGCAGATCCACGAACCCACGAGCAGCGCCCCCGCGATCCCCGCCCGCGTGAGCATGGTGGGCAGCGTCTCCTCGTGCAGGTCGCGTTCCTGGACGAGCAGGTGGTTGCGCTCCTCGCGTTCCTTGCGAAGCGCGCTCAGCGAGTGGATCTGGATCAGGCTCTCGACCGACTCCAGCAGCTCCCCGTCGTTCACCGCCTCCGGGTCGTAGGTGAGGACGACGCTGGACGCCGCGCAGTTCATGCGCTGCGACCGCACGCCGCGCAGCTGCGAGAAATGGTCCTCCAGATCGGTCTGCTCGGCCGACAGGTACTTCACCGCGCGGCAGACGATGCGCACGCGCCCCGGAAGCCGGTGCGCGAACTGGCACTTGAGCAAGGGTTGAGAAGAGCGGAACGACATGTGACGAATTCTCCTGTGAAACCAACGGCGGAGAAGTATAGCAAAATCAGGCCCCGGGAGGGACGCAATTCATTGTGCCCACCGCCCGGGAGGGACGCGCTCCCGCGCGTCCGTGTCCCCGTTCGGCCGCAACGAGTTGCGACCCTCCCTCGTGCGCCCCCCTAGCGCAGGACGAACACCATGCCGCGCGCGTAGCAGATGTCATAGCCCTTTCCGTCGGCGGAGGGCCGGACGTACCAGTCGCTCGTGCCGACGCGCCCGGCGGGCGCCGGGAGGTTGCCGATCGTGCCGCCCGCCGTGCTGACGAGGCGGCGCGCCTTGTCCGCGCCCGCGTGCGGGAGCGCGTCGAAGTCGCCCTCGAACGCGAACGCCGTCCCCTCGGCGAACGTGAGCGACGCGCCCGCCTCGACCGTCAGCGGCTTCACGCCTGCGGCGAAGTCGGAGGCCCGGATCGTCCAGGTGGGCGAGGTCACCGTCACGGCGCCCCGGCGGATCGTCGGCAGCCCCTTCAGCTCGGGAAAGACGACCGGCGTGTAGGGCGGCGCGTCGTTGACGTCGAGCGCGGCGCCGGGGCCGAACGCGACCGCGCCGTGGAACGTCGGGCGAAACGGCGTCGGGTCGAGCGTCGCCTTCTCCGCCTCGTCCACCGCCGTCCGCAGGAACGACCCGTCGCCCGGATCGAGCAGCTTCACGTAGTTGGCCGTGTTGGCCTCGCGGCGGCCCTGCCAGTCGACGCCGAAGCCGAAGTTCACCGGCCAGACCGGATTGTCGCACGCCACGCCCCCCGCCGTCGTGTCCCAGTAGTTCCCCATGAAGACGAGGATCGCGTGCCAGCCCGCCCCAAGCGTGACCGTTGGCCCCACGACGCAGCGTTTGTAGCCAAGGGTCGTTCCGGTCAGTTCGTCCTTGTTGTCGCTCACCTTGGTCACGTACTGCCCGTCGATCACGAGGGACGAATAGCGCGCGATGCTGGAGATGAAGTTGCACGTCACCGACGTCCCCGGCTCGCCCGGCACCTTGATGTACCCCGTGTAGTAGTGGCACTGGAGGTGCGTGGGGGCGTTGTTGGTCCCTACCGTCGTCTTCCAGTCCTCGTAGGCATAGGAGACGCCGCGCCGGTCCACGCCCTGCCACGCCACGTTCGCCGGCAGGGCGGCGGTCGTGTGGCCCCCCGCCGTCCCGTAGGCGTAGTGCCAGTTCAGCCCGGCCACGTCCGGCCGCGTCCCGAAGCGGAGCGTCCCTTCCTGGATGTCGGCGTCGCCGAGGATCTTCGCGGGGCCGAACACGGTCAGCGTCCCCGGCGCCTTCTTGGTGAGGGACTTGAAGGACGTGACGGCCGTCACCCCGGAGACGACGACCTTCCCCTCCGCCACGAGATCGGGGAGGTCGAGAACGCGGTCGGCGGCCACCGTCAGGCGCGCGTCCTTGAGGGTGAGCGCCCCGCCGTCCACGGGGATGACGCCCTGCGCGGAGGTCGCGGCCGCAGGCCCCTCCGCCACCGTCACGCCGCCCGTCACGTTCAGCTCGTCCGACCCGGCTGCCGTCACGCCCTGAACCGAAAGACCGCCCACAAAACTGTTCCCCGGGTTGTTCAGCTGGAGGTAGCCGCCGCCCGTCACGCGCAGACTGCCCACGCCCGAGACGGGGCCGGCGAGGTTGAGCGGCTTCCCACGCGCATCGAACCGAATGGCGAGGTCGTCCGCAAACGAAATCGGTCCGCTCCAGCCGTCAACGCCCGTCAGGGGGCCCGGCTCGATGGTCGCCGCGTTCCCGCCGACACGGAACGTCGTCCCCTTCCCGAAGACGAGCGCGCGCGGGTCGTATGCCTTTGTGCTGTTGAGCCAGAAACCGGCCGCGTCGTGGACCGTGATGGCGTTCGCGGCCGTCGTCTTGTCCGCGCCCGTCCCGCTCTCGAGCCCGAAGTACCCGCTTTCAACGTCCACCGAGCGGAAGCCGGTGACGCCGAGTTCGACAAGGCGGAAGGCCGCGTTCCCCGTCTGCGCGACCGTCAGGGGGCATTGGTTGAAGTCCACGAAGCCGTAGCGGAACTCCAGCGCCCGGGTGCCGCCGAGCCACACCGGGCCCTCGAAGACGATGCCGCCGCGCCCGGCGAAGTTGAGGCAGTCCCGGTCGCTCTAGTAGACGGCACCCTTGCCGTCGAAGCCCGCGCCCCGCAGGCAGAACCGTTCGTCGCCGTAGGCGGGAAACCCTCCCTCCTTCGTCCAGTCGACGGGCGCCCACACCGTGCTCCAGACCGTGCCGCCGTCCACGTACGTGACGCCCGTCGCCGTGCCGAACGCGCCCGCGTGCGTTGCCTTGTACTGGCCCGCGCGGATGAGGATGTCGCCCGGAAAGTCCGCCATCTCCGCGCCCGCGACGAGCGTGCCGAGGCCCGTCTTGACGAGCGGCCGCGCGCCGAAGGCGGCCACGTCGTCCGCCGTGAGCGTCCGCGTCTCGCCCGCCGGGACGTCCACGACGGCGTACCCAACGAACGTCTCCTCGTAGGCCGCCCCGTCCGTAACCACGTCGCCCGCGACAAGCGCCTCCCTGCCGAGGCCGGGGAAGAACACGCCCGTCACCTTCTCGAAGAGGCCGCACGCCTCCGTCGCCGCGTCGCGCACGGGCACGAAGTCGCGCACGGGCGTCCCCTCCGCGTTCAAGATCCTGAACGAGAAGAGGCGCACGCGCGCAAATGCGCTGATTGACCGATAGGCGCGCTGGGAGGCGAAAAGTACGAGCGGACTTTTCGCCGCGAAATCGCCATCGGCCATCGTCGCTTGTACCGTCCCGTCTACGGATGCCTCCCGCGTACCATAATCGGCCACGATCACGTGCGTCCCATCCGTCCCCACGAGGTTGTCCGCCGTGTATGTGCTCGTATTGGAATTACGGTCGAAGCGGAAACGTCCCGGCGCCTGGATGAAGCAGGTCATGGTATTCGCGGTTGCCGCGTCCCCGCGCGTACACCAGAGCGTCTGCGTCACGCTCGTTTCCGTGAACGCCACCTTCATCTCAAAGCGGTCCGTACAGGCGGGCACGTAGCGCGTGTTGATCCACTGCGCGCCCGTCGCCTCAACCCATGCGACCTCCTGAAACGCGGCCTGCGCCACGCCCCACGCACACGCCGCCAGCAGCAACAGTCTCATTCTCATCATTCCACCCACTTAACGACTTAAAGCCCCGAAGGGGCAACTTAACCACTTAAAGCCCCGAAGGGGCGACTTAACCATTTAAAGCCCCGCAGGGGCGATTTAACCTTTTCATCCTCACTTCATCGGGCAGCCGACGTTGTCCTTCAGGATGAACTCCTCGCCGTGGCCGCCGAGGTCGACGATCTTCTCCTGCATGTAGCCCTGGTGGAGCGCGTTGCCCGAGACGACCGAGTAGGCGAGGTTCTTGACGATGAAGCCGACCTGCGGCGTGTAGAGGCCCTTGCCGCCGTCGTCGCGCCCCGCGCGGCAGGCGTTGCCCGTCATCGCGAGGCCCCGGCAGCCTTCCAGGCGCACCTGGCAGGAACGCTCGCCCTCCGCGAGCAGGTTCGAGTCCTTGCCGCAGCGGCGGAAGACGTTGCCCGTCACCGTCAGGGCCTGGGTGCCGACCGCGCAGAGCCCCGCGCCCCAGTTGCGGTCGAAGGAGTTGCCCGTCACGTTCCAGTCGTCGCCGCCCTCGAGCGAGAGGCCGTAGCCGCGGTTCCACTCCACGCGGTTCGCCGTGAACATGACGGTCGCGCCCACGCCCTCGCAGCCGAAGCCGTTGCCGCCGTTCGCCGAGAACTGGTTGTCCGTCACGAAGCCGTCCCACCCCCGGATGCGCATGCCGTCGCCGCCGTTCGCCATGCACTGGCTGTGGCGGATGATGAAGAGCCAGATGCGGTTCAGGTAGATGCCGTGGCCGGAGAACTCCATCACCTTGATGTCGTCGAAGACGAACGTGTCCTCCTTCTTGCTCCACTTCTCCGTGTTGTCGAGGAGGATGCCGTGGACGGGCTGCGGCGCCTTGCGGATGCCGCGCAGCACGAGCCCGCGCACGCGCACGCCGAACGCCCCCGTCACGTCGAGCATGCACCGGGCGCCCGGGTCGTCGAGTTCGAGGACGGCCCCCGCCTTCTCGCAGCGGAAGATCCACGCCGGGTCGGCGAGGAGCGTGACGTGCGGCGGCACCTTCAGGCCGTGGCAGCGGTAGACCCCGGCGGGGAACCACACCGTCCCCTGCGCCGCGCCCGCCGCGTCGAGCGCCTTCTGGACAGCGGCGGTGTCGGGCGTCTTGCCGTCGCCCGCCGCGCCGAAGTCCTTCACGTTGAAGCGCGAATCGCCCTTCGCGCCCGCCGCCTCCGCGCCCTGCGCCGGCGTGAGCGTCGCCGCGAGCCCCAGGCCCGCGCCCAACATAAAGTTCCGTCTGTTCATGCCGTTCCTCGTTTCCTTGGTCCTGTGTCGTTGTTGTCAATCCCTGCGCGCGCCGCCTACCCGAGGAACGGCGCCTCGCGGCGGAAGAAGTCCGCGCCGTACTTCATCTTCATCGTGTCGGACGGGTTCGCCTCGGCCTCGACGATGTACCACCCGACGGCGTTCGCCTGCGTGAGCGCGAACATCTCGGGCCAGTCGATGCCCTTCGCGCCGGGGGCGGGCCGGAGCGGCGCCTGCGGCACGCACACGTCCTTCGCGTGGATGCTCACGACGCGCCGGGGATAGCGCCCGAACCAGTCGGCCGCCCTCTCGCCCGCGTGCGCCAGATGCCCCACGTCGAACTGGATCTTGAGGTCGTCCGAGGCGTCCGCCATGATGAGGTCCCACACGCGCACGCCGTCGATCTTCCGCGTGAACTCGTGCCCGTGGTTGTGGTAGGCGAGCGTACAGCCGTTCCGCCGCGCGACTTCGGCGCCCGCCGAAAGGTCGGCCCCGAGCCGCTTCCACCACCCCTTCTCGTCGGGGCAGTCCTTCGGCGGCTGCGCCCACGGCATGACGAGCCGGTCGTTCCCGTACGCGAGGTTGTACGCGCACGTCCGGGCGATCGTCTCCGCCTGGCACTGCCCCAGGCCGCAGTGCGCCCCCGCGCAGGCAAGCCCCAGGTCCGCGAGGCGCGCCTTGAGCTCCTGCGGCGTCCCCCACACGCCCGCGAACTCGACGCCCGAATAGCCGAACGCCTTCAGGAGGCGGAGCATGGCGTAGAAGCCGTGTACGTCCCTGACGATGCCGCGCAGCGAGTAGAGCTGCGCCGCAAGGCGGATCTTCTTCGGCGCCTGCGCGCCGGCCGGCAGGGCGAGGCCCGCCGCGCACGCCGCCGCCGCGCCCAGGAATCCACGCCGTGAAAACAGGTTCTCCATCATGCGTTCCTTTCCGCTTTTCTATCTGACAAGGATGACCGTGCCCACAGTATACCGTATCTGGAGACGGCCCGCATCAAGGCGGAAGGCACAGGGTACGCCGCACGCCGTCTCAAGGGCAATCTCCGGCCAGGCGCCGCCCGCCTCGGCAAAGGCCCGTCCGTCGACAATCGTCGTCCAGCGCACCGGCAGGTCCTGCGGCCGTCCCGCCAGCGTGACCGCGAGCGTCGGGGGCCATTCGACCGTCGCGGGCAGCGCCAGGGACGGACTCCCGCCGCCGCCGAAGTCGAACGTCCAGTCCGCCTGCGCGAAGCGGAGGGGAACGGCCTCGTCGCAGACGAGCGTCGTGGGCGCGCGCACGCGCACCGCACCCGCAAGCGCCACGGACGCCGCCCCCTCGTCGACGAGCGCGACGGTGCCGCCCGCAAGGTCGAGCGCACCCGCGAAGACGGGCTGCGGGAACGCGGCGTGGTTGAAGCGGAACTTCTCCACCGTGAGGCCGCAGCACCAGCCGCCCGCCGCGCTCACCAGGGAAATGTACGCACCGTCGGGGAAGCGCGCGGCGAGCTCGGCGCGGGCGTTCGCGTTCGTCGTCGCGAACGCCTCCGTACCGTAGCGGAAGCGGGCCACCATCTTCTCGCCGTCGTACGCCACGGCGACCTGGAGCGGCTCCGCCTCCCACTTCTCGAACACAAGCGCCGCATGGGCGGCAACCTGCGCGTCGGCCTCCGCGTTGCGCACCTTGTCCTTGATCCACGTGCAGGTCTGGCCGTCTCGCCAGAGGAGGAAGCCGCAGGATCCGGCGAAGGAACACAGCACCGTGCCGTCGTCGACGTACTTGGACACGACGCCCCGGTCGGTCGTCTGGTCCTGGAAGACGAGCGCCACGCCGTCGCCGTAGTAGGCCCCGGACAAGTCCCCCGGGCCAAACGCCGGCGACGCCCTCAGGTCGAACGAGAGCGTCCATGGCGTCTGGACGTCCACCTTCGCGGGCGAATGGAGCGTTCCCGCGTTCGACCCGTACTGCCAGGGATGGTAGCCGTCCGTCAGCACGAGCGCCGCCCGGCGCCCGGCGTTGGTCACGTAGGTGTGGCCCGCTTCGGACGCCCGGCACGTCCACGCGCGCGACGCGGCAAGCTCGCCCGCAAACGCCAGCGCGCCGCCGTCGGCCAGGACGAGCGGCTGCTGCGGCGTCACGCCCGTCTCGCAGGCGTAGACGCCCGCGAAGGCGGATGCATCCGCGACGACGGGCCAGGAGCCCTCCGGCACACAGCGGATCCGTCCCGAGCCCGCGAGCGCGGCAACATGCACGTCGCCCGTACACGTCAGCACGGCGTCCCAGCCGAGCGTCACGCCCGTCGCGAGCGCCAGGCCGTCCTCGAACCGGACGGGGCCGCCCCCGATCTCCAGCCCGCCGTCGAACTGCGCGCCCGCGCCCACGCGCCACGGCGCCGTCCCCTCAACCGTCACCTTGGCGGGCGCGGCGATGCGGCCCGTGAAAGCAAGGTCGTTCGTCAGGGCGCCCTGGACGATCTCCACGGCCGTACCCTCCTTTGGATTGAGCAGCGTCCCCGCGCCATAGGGGAGGAAGACGTTGGCGGCGGATTGCCCACCGAGGTCGAAGGCCGCGCCCGCATCCAGCACGGCCCACCCGGCAAGCGCCGCCGCATCCGTCCCTCCCCGCCTGAGCGTGCCGCCCTCGACCACAACCGTCGGCAGCCCCGCGAGAGGGGCCAGTGCGGGCGGCCGGGCGAGCGTCAGCGTCCCCGCGCCGCGCTTGACCAGACGGCCCTTCCCCTTCACGCACATGTCGAAGGCGACGTCCTCGTCCGATTCCAGCACGAGGTTCTGGGGGGCGGCCGCCGTCCCGTTCTCGAACGTAAACGTCCCGCCCCCGCCCCAGCTGAAATGGTCCTTCGTGCCGATCTTGATCCACTGGGCGCGGTTGTGCGTCACGCGGACGTCGCCCGAGAAGCTGTTGTTCGTCGCCGTGAACCAGTACCCTCCGTTGTCGGGCACGGTGATCGTCCCGCTACCGCAGAGCGGACCGTTGAAGACGTTGACGCTTGTCTCCTCCGTGCTGCCGGCCGGATTGAAGTTCACCGTGGCGCCGTCCTCGACCGTGATGCCAATGCGCGCGTCAAACGACACGCCGCTGCAACGCGGGTGGAGGCCGTTGCCCGTGCCGCAGATCGTGACCTGGTTCGTCCGCGCTTCAGGTGGCACCGGTCCGAGGCCGCCGTACCTGTTGAAGAGGACGCCTGCGCCGTCCTCGATGCGGATGCGCCCGGAGAACGTCCAGTTCCTGCCGATCACCTGCGAGGACGGTCCCCGGAAGACGACGCCGCGCGGCGTCCCGTCCGGCCCGTCGCACAGATCGTCCACGGCCAGGCACACCGTCTCGGTGTACGTCACGTAGTTGTAGCCGAACCTGTATGTGTCGCCGCAGGGCGTAAAGACGCCGTCCAGCGTCTGGTAGTCGTTCTGCCAGCCCTGCCTGCTTTTCGGCGCCGACAGCCAGAGGTACGGCTGCGCCGAGAAATCGACGTCGTTGCGCAGCCCCTCGCCCTGCACCTGGAAGGAGACCCACAGGTCGGCCTCCGCCAGGTTGTCCGGGTTCTGCACCTCGATGCGGTCGATGACCTTCTCCTTGAGGGACTGCCCCGCGTCCTTGTAGGAGACGGCGACGATCAGCGCCGTGTGGGGATGCATCTTGATGCGCCCCGTGCCGAGGGCCGTGAGGTTCGAGACGAGCACGCCGCCGGAGAGGATCGTCATGTCCCCGCTCCACGCGCCGTTGTCCGCCGTGAGCGCCACGACGCCCGACCATCCCGTTTTCGCGTCGTAGACGGGCGCATAGGCGTTGGGGATGTTCACCTCCAGCGCGCCAAGGCCTGAAAGCGCCTCGTCAACCGTTGCCGCCTCCGTGAAGAGACGTGTCGTTCCCGCCGGGATTTCCGCCGCGCCGAGCGTCCACGCCGCCAAGGCCGCGCCCACATACAGCGCAAGGCCCGCGATGCCGCGCACCCAGCCGCACCGCCTTCTTCTTTCTTCGCGTGTTGTGTCTGCCATGTCCAGATCCCCGTTTCCAGGTTGCGGTCCTCTACCTTTTCCCAATGTCGGAAATATGAGTATAATTTCCCCTCTCTCACCTGTCAACACACTCTTGTCCGTAATGGGTTAGTGGGTTGCGCAGCCCACCAGCCGAATTGAGGATTAGGGTCGTC
>URIT01000072.1 GCA_900547945.1 uncultured bacterium | reverse complement strand
GACCATGTGCCGTCAAGGCACAGTTTTAGTCGCATTTACTCTGACAAGTCACCCCATTTTTTTCTTGGCTGGCGAAGCGTTGCGGAGGCCTGCGCGGTTTTGCACCAATTTTGGGGAAAGAGAGTCGCCTTTCAAGTTCGATCTTCGCTATAATGCGAAGCGCTAAAAACCAAACACGAAAGGCGACGCCATGCATGATGCCACAATTGCCGCGAAACTGCTCAAGCAACTTGAATCTTTTTCGGGGAGGATTTCTCCCCATTTCCACAAGCCGGCCGCACGTTTCATAGGCGACATGGCCTACGGGATCATGGCGGAGAAGGACGTGAAGCTCTCGTCCGTGGTCCGCGCGCTCAAGGAGGAAACCACCCCGAAAAAGGTCGAGGACAGGCTCAGCCGGATGCTCTCGTCCGACGGGCTGGAGGCGGGTCTGTACGGCTTCGTCGCCTCAGAGGGCGCCGGAAAGGTCCACAGGGACACGCTCATCATCCCGGACCCGTCCGACGTGCAGAAGCCCTGCGCGAAGAAGACGGAGTACCTCGCCAGGGTCTGGGACGGGAGCAAGGGCGAGGTGGGCGACAACCTCGGCTTCTGGGGCTGCATGGCCGTAGCCTGCGAATCAGGCGGCCGCAGGCCGATTCCGCTGCACTTCAGGCTGTGGTCTGCGGACTCGCCGGGGTTCGTCAGCGAGAACGAAGAGGCGAAGTCCATCGTGGATGGAATCACCAGGCACACGAAGAGGCGGGGGATATTCGTGTACGACCGTGGCGGAGATAACATCGAGTTCTACCGCCATTCCCTCGGGAAAGGGCTGGATTTCATCGTCCGACTCAAGGAAAGGTACAGACGAATTGTGCAAAAGCCTTGAATCTCATCGGACCATCGACCCGGAGTTCTGGAAATGAGATTTCTCGCCCACCGCGCTACCGCATCACCATGCAGCTCACGGGCGAGACGCGGATGCCGTGGCACGCGGCAATGGCGATGCCGTAGTTCGTGATCGGCACGCCCGCCGTCCGGCACCGCGCGATGCGCGCCTGCACCGCCCGCCGCGTGAGCATGCACCCGCCGCACTGGATCACGAGCGCGTAGCGGGAAAGGTTGCCCGGGAAGGCGTTCCCCGAACAAAACTCGAATGTCGGCCGCACCCCCGCGTACCGTTCGACCCAGCGCGGCAGCTTCACCGTGCCGATGTCGTTGCACTGGCGGTGGTGCGTACACCCTTCGGCGACCAGCACCACGTCGCCGTCCCGCAGGTTCTTCATCGCCCCGGCCCCCGCGCAGTACGCCGCGAGATCGCCCTTCGCCCGCGCGAAGACGACTGAAAAGCTCGTGAGCGGAACCTCCTTCGGCACAACCTTCGACACCGCGCCGAACGCCTGGCTGTCGGTGATGACGAAGCGGGGGGGCGGGCAGGAGGCGAGGACCTTCCCCAGCATCTCCGGCTGGCAGACGAGGGCGGCGGCGCCCGCGTCGAGCAGTTCGCGGACAATCTGCTGCTGCGGCAGGATGAGGCGTCCCCTGGGGGCCGACTCGTCGATTGGGCAGACGCAGACGACCGTGTCGCCCGGCCGCACGAGGTCGGCGATGAGCGGGCGCGGCGCGTCAACAAGCTGGATCTCCGCAATCCTCCGCTTCAGGCCCACCACGGAATCGCCGCGCCGGTAGACGAGGATGGGGATGTTCCGCGCCGCGCACGCCGCACGGAAACGCCCCTCCGCGTCATCCGGACCGTCCGCCTCCACCCACACGGCGACGTCGGTCTTCTCCAGCACCTCCAGCGACCGGCGCACGCGCTCTTCGCCGAGCGGGCCCTCGTCGTCGAGCCCCGCCGTGTCGGTGATGAGGCACGGTCCGAGCGGCAGGATCTCCATCGCCTTCGAGACGGGGTCCGTCGTCGTGCCGGCGACATCGCTCACGATCGCGATCTCCTGCCCCGTGAGCGCGTTGACGAGCGTCGACTTGCCCGCGTTCCGCCGTCCGAAGAACGCGATGTGGATGCGGTTACCCGACGTCGTTTCATTCAGTCCTGCCATGTTCCAACTCCTTTCTGGAAGCCGGGGTCACAGGAGACCCCGTTCTTCAAGCTCGTCCTCGTCCAGGCCCAGATAGTGCCCGAACTCGTGGATGTAGGTGATGCGCACCTCCTCGTCGAAGGTCGCCGCGTCCGCGCCGCTGTAGTCCCAGAGTTCGGCGAGGAAGAGCGTGATGCGCGGCGATTCCAGGCACGCGGGATCCATTGGCTCGTTCAGGGCGGGTCCGCTGAACAGCCCCATCGCGTCCTCGGCGACGCCCTCCACGATCCAGTGGCCGGCGATTTTCCATTCACAGCGGACGGGGATGCGCTCCGCCAGTACCCGCAGGTCCGGAGGAAGTTCCGCGATCACCTGCCGGACAACCGCCTCCACCCGCCGCGCCAGCGCTTCACGGTTCTCCCTGTCCTCGTTCCGCTTCATGGAAATGTCCCCGGATGCGCACGCTCAGACGTCGATGACCCCGGCCGTCGGACGTGCCTTCAGCACGGCCCACAGGACCAGGTAGACGAGAATCGGGATGCCCGAAAGGAACAGCGTCACCAGGACGACCGTCCAGCGGAGCCCCGTCACGTTGAGGTCAAAGCGATGCCCGATGCCGGCGCACACGCCCGCAACCATCTTCTCGTCACTGCTTCGGTAAAGATTGCCCATGCCGGTATTATACCATTTCACCGCCGCCGGGTACGGAGGACGTTTCCGGATGGGAATAGCGCGAAGGAAAGAGGCGGCGCCTCTCAATTCTCTCGGTCAACGCCATAACGCCTGCGGGAAACGCCAAAACGCCGAGCGACTGACGATCACGTATGCTATACTTCCATCCATGAAGACACGTACAGGAACCTTGATCGCCGGGGCGGCGCTCGTCTGCGGCGCGCTGCTCGGCTATTTGGTCCGGCCCGCCGCGTCCGAACGGCCGTCGGAGACACCGGTCGAACAACGGCCCACCCGGAAGGCGGCCCGGGCGGCCGGCCACGACGAAACGGTGGCCCGGCTACGGGCGCGCATCCAGAAGCTTGAACGCGAACGCGCGGAGAAGAGCCCGCCGCGCCGCAGGAGGCCGTTCAGCCCGCCCCTGCGGAGACCCCGCCGGACGGCGACGCGCGGCGCGGGGGACGGCGCGGGCCGCCTTCGCCCGAGGAGATGCGCGCGCACATGGAGGAGATCCGCAAGAGCGACCCCGCGCGCTACACGTGGATGACCAACCACTCCGCCCGCATCCGCACGCGCCAGCTTGCGCGCGCGCAGGGGAAGCTCGACATCCTCGCCTCCGTAGACACCACCCGCCTGTCCCCTCGGCAGAAGCGCGTCCACGAGCAGTACCAGGACCTCATCGCGCGCCAGGAGGACCTGCGCACCGTGGCCTTCGCGCCGCTGGACGACGCGGCGGTCACGGACGAACAGCGCGCGGCCGCCCATGCGGAAATGCGCGAGGTCGGGCAGCGGCTGCACAACCTCGCGCATCAGGAGCGCGAAACCCTCCTCGACCAGACGGCCCGCGCCTTCGGCCTCACGGGGGATGCCGCGCAGGACCTCGTGGAGACCGTCAAGGCCGTCTACCAGGCCACGGAGGCCTGGGGCGGACGCGGTCCCGGTCCGGGAGGCCCCGGCGGTCCCCCGCCGCCGCGCTAGAATTCGAGCGCGGCGTACATCTTCGCAAGGAACTCCTCGTAGGAAAGGCGTTCCTGCTGCATCGTGTCGCGGTCGCGCACCGTGAACTTGCCGTCCTTCGGCGACTCGGGGTCCACCGTGAGGCACCACGGCGTGCCCGCCTCGTCCTGGCGGCGGTAGCGGCGGCCGATCTGGCCGGACTCGTCCCAGAACGCATTCACCTTCTTGCGGAGCCTGCCGAAGATCTCCTTGGCCATCGCGTAGCTCGCCTCGTCCTTCTTGACGAGCGGGAACACGGCGACCTTGACGGGCGCCACCTTCGGGTTGAAGTGCAGGACCGTGCGGACGTCCTCCTTGCCCTTGTCGTCCGTGAGCTTCTGTTCCTCGTACGCCTCGCAGAGGAGGGCGAGCATGAGGCGGTCGACGCCGGCGGACGGCTCGATCACGTGCGGGATGTAGCGGCCGTTGAAGAGATCCTGGCAGAACTTCTCCGCCGCGATCGGATCCTTGCCGCGGGCCACCCAGTCGGTCTGCACCTTCTCGATGAACGCCTTGCGCGCGGCCTCGTCCATCTTCTTCGCGGCCTGCTTGAGCGGGTCGTCGAAGACGCTCTGGGGCTCGCCGGAGAACTTCTGGTGCTGGGAGAGGTCGAAGTCGCTGCGGGCGGCGATGCCCTCCAGCTCCTGGCGTCCGAACGGGAAGTCGTATTCGATGTCCACGCACGCGCGGGCGTAGTGGGCGAGTTCGTCGGGCTTCTGCCAGTACTCGACGAAACGGGAGGGCGGCAGACCGACGGCCGTGAGGAACTTCTTGCGCTGCTCGACCCAGTACTTGTGCCAGACCTCCCAGCCCCAGTCGTCCTGCACGGGGCCGTCGAGGTCGGGGTTGTCGGCGAGCGTGACGACGTGGCCGTGGAGGATTTCGACGGCCTCGTCCGGGCGGATGAAGAACTCCAGCTCCATCTGCTCGAACTCGCGGCTGCGGAACGTGTAGTTGCGCGGCGTCACCTCGTTGCGGAAGCTCTTGCCCATCTGCGCGATGCCGAAGGGCACGCTCTGGCGGGAGGTGGCGAGCACGTTCGTGAACTGGGCGAAGATCGCCTGCGCGGTCTCGGGACGGAGGTAGGCGACGTTGGAGGGGTCGTCAATCGGGCCAACGACCGTCTTGAACATGAGGTTGAACGGCTTCGGCTCGGTGAGCTCGCCGCCGCAGTAGGGGCAGAAGAACTCCGCGCCCACGACCTTGGGCTGGGGCTTCTTCCTCTGGTCGGCGTAGATGTCCTTCACCTGGTCGGCGCGCATGAGCTTCTTGCAGTCCTTGCACATCGTCATCGGGTCGGCGAACGTGTCGAGGTGGCCCGACGCCTTCCAGATCTTCGGGTGCATGATGATCGTCGCGTCAAGGCCGGCGACGTCGCTGCGGCCGCGCACGGTGAACTGCCACCAGGCCTGCTTCACGTTCTGCTTCAGCTCGCAGCCGAGGGGGCCGTAGTCCCAGAACCCCGGCATGCCGCCGTAGATCTCGGAGGAGTGGTAGATGAACCCGCGGCGCTTGCACAGCGCGGCAAGCGGATCGAGGGTGGACTTGTTCTCTTCTGCCATGTCTTCGTTTCCTTTCGTGCGGAAACGGCTGAACTGCCGCCCCGCGTAGATGTGTATTATACCATACGCGCCCCGTGTCCAGCGGACATAAAAAAAGCGGGGGACCTTTTGAGGGGTCCCCCGCCGGGTCTTTCTTTCAACTCCAACCAGGAAATGCCGTCACCGGTCAGAACGACGCGGTGAGGGCGAGGCCGCCCACGAAGTGGTAGCTCGTGTCGTCGCGGCCCGTCGCCTCGTAGGCCCGCGCCGCGTCGCGGAGCGTGCTGTCGAAGACGTAGTCGTAGTAGGCGACGTAGCCCGAGAGCGCGACGCCGGCGCCGATGTTCCACGTCAGCTCGCCCTTGACGCAGAGGTCCATCAGGCCGCCGTGGTCGTCGGCGAGGCCGTAGCCGCGCGTGCGCTGCGTGTTGCCGACGCCCTGCGCGACCGACGGGCGGAACGCGAGAAGCGGGTCGTCGCCCTCGCTTTCGCCGTCGATGAGCGCGAAGGTGTGGCCGAGTTCGAGGTTCACGTAGGTGCCGTTGTCGCGGTCGATGTCGCGCTCGAAGGCGAGGGTCGGCTCGACCCACAGGTCCGGCAGCGCGACCTCGAACGTCACGAACTGCGTGTCCTCGCCGGCCTCGCCCATCGCCCGGGGATGGTACTCGTAGGCGTAGCCGAGCGAGAACTCGACCGTGGTGGGCAGGAACGCATAGTCGTCGGGGCTGAACGCATGGCCGAGCGAGACGCCGGGGTCGAGTTCGATGTAGCGGCCGCCGCGGTTCGAGTAGCCGGCCTTCCGTCCGTAGGTCGTCGTGTCGAAGAGGGCCGCGACCTCGAACGTCAACCAGTCGAAGAACGTCACGGCCGCCGAGGGCGTGATGATCGGGTCCTTGTTGTCCACGAGACCGTAGCTCATGAACTTCGAGTCAAACGCGAGGCCGACTTCCGTGGACATGATCGGCTGCTCGCCGAAGGAGATGCCCTCGCCCGGCGCCCAAGCCAGGGTCTCGGGCGTCTCCGCCGCTTCCGTCTTCGCTTCCTCGGCCAGAACACCGCCGCAGAACGCGGCTGCACAGGCCAACATCATCATGTGCTTTGAGTTCATTTTTTCTTTTCTTTCTTCTTTTCCTTCATTTGCCGCAGTGGCAAGATCCTTTGCATCCCCCGCATCCGCACGCACAGCCTCCCTTCCGCTTGAGGTTCCGGCGGATGGCCAGCCCCGCGAGGACAAGGACGACCACAAGGACGACGACGGATGCGAGGTTCATTTCAGGCGACCTCCTTCTTCGCCGGACGGAAGATCATCCAGAGGACGAAGAGGTCCACGAGGATTGTGATCACCGTCCACACGCCCCAGGCCCCCGTCACGATCAGCGCGCCGACCTGGAAGGCGTTGAGCGCGAGCACGTACCCGACGAACAGCTGGAAGGCAACCGCGAACCAACCCCACTTCTGGGAACCCATCTCCTTGAAGGTGTTCACGATCGCGACCGCGCACGGCGGCACGAAGAGGTTGAACAGCAGGAAGGAAAGCGCGCTGAGCTTGTAGAGGCGCACGTCCGAGACAAAGCCCTTGAAGAGCTGGACCACGTTCGCCGCCGCGCTGCCGTCGCCGCCCGCGACCATCGCGAGCGTCGCGGTGGCCTGCTCCTTCGCGATCTCGGCCGAAATCGTCGCCATCGCGCCCTGCCAGTTGCCGAAGCCGAGCGGCGCGAAGAACCACGCGACCCAGCCGCCGATCGAGGCGAGGATGGACGTGTCGAGGTCGTCGCCGACCACGTTGAAGCCCCAGTCGAAGGTCATCATCAGCGTCAGCACCACGCAGGCGGGGAAGATCACCATGCCGGCCTTCCAGACATACGCCTTGACGCGCTCCCACGTGTGGATCACGATGCCCTTGAGCGTCGGCAGGTGGTAGGCCGGCAGCTCCATCACGAACGGCGCCGCCTCGCCCGCGAAGAGCTTCGTCTTCTTGAGGGCGATGCCGCCGAGGACGATGATTGCGACGCCCGTGAGGTCCATCGCCGCCGCCACCCACCAGTAGTCGCGGAAGAAGCACGCGGTGAACATCGTGATGATCACGGTCTTCGCGCCGCAGGGCATGAAGGTGGCGAGGATGATCGTCATACGCTGGTCGCGCACGTTCTCGATCGTGCGCGCCGCCATGACGGCCGGCACGCCGCAGCCCTTGCCGACGAGCATCGGGATGAAGCTCTTGCCGCTGAGGCCGAAGCCGCGGAAGAGGCGGTCCATGATGAACGCGACGCGCGCCATGTAGCCGCAGTCCTCCAGGAACGCGAGGAAGAGGAAGACGATCGCGATGACGGGCACGAAGCCGAGCACCGTGCAGACGCCGCCGACGAGGCCGTCGTTGACGAGCGCGTAGGCCAGCGAGCCCTCGACGATTCCGAACTTCTCGCAGAGTTCGCCGCAGAGCGCCGCGACGCCGGGAATCCACACGCCGAACTCGCCGGGTTCCGGCTCGCGGACGCCGGCGCTCGCCTTGTAGAGCGCTTCGTCGCACGTCCACTTCATCTCGTTGCCGTCGTCCTTGTCCTCGACGGCAATCACGCCCTTGTCGATCTTCACGTCGCCCGTGCGGATCTCGCCGGACTCCTCGTCCTCCAGCCACACCTCGGCCTTGACCGTCTTCGCGAGGTCCTCGTCGAGGATCTCGAACGCCGCCGGCTCGAACGCTTCGCCGTCCGCCCCGGGCCTGAACGCCTTCGCGGCCTTCTCGTTGAACGCCGCGAGGTCCTTCCCGTAGGCCCCTTCGCCCTTCTTGGCGTCGTAGGCGGCCGTGTAGGCGGCCTGCCACTTCTCGACGTTCGCGGCATACGGCGCGAAGGCGCCGGTGGCCTCCTCCCAGTCCATGCCGTCGTACCAAAGCTTCTCCTTCGCGTCCGCCGGCGTCTGGGCCTTGTGCATCGTCCCCCAGAGGTGCCAGCCGTCGCCGAGGAAGCCGTCGTTGGCCCAGTCGGTGAGGTAGGTGCCGGGACCGCCGTCCGAGACGGCAAGCCAGTACATCGCGAGGAGCGAGAGGCAGAAGACCGGGATGGCGAGGATGCGGTTCGTGACGAAGCGGTCAATCTTGTCCGAGAGCGACGCGCCCTTCACGCGCTTCGCGTTCTTCACGACGCACTCGGCGACGAGCTTCTGGATGAAGGCGTAGCGCTGGGCGGTGATGATCGACTCCGCGTCGTCGTCCAGCTCGGCTTCGCAGTCCTTGATGTGGCCCTCCACGTGCGCGAGCACGTCGGCGGGGAGGCCCATCTTCGCGATGGCGTCCGCATCGCGCTCGAAGACCTTGATCGCGCACCAGCGGAGGGAGGCGGCGGGCACCTTGCCCTGGATCGACTCCTCGATGTGCGCGATCGCGTGTTCCACGGACCCCGTGAACACATGCGGCACCTCGCCCTTGCGCCCGTCCTTCGCGTAGCGGAGCGCGAGCTCGGCGGCCTCGCGGCACCCCCTGCCCTTCTGCGCGCTGATGCCCACGACCTTGCAGTTGAGGCGCTGTTCGAGCTTCGCGAAGTCGATCTTGTCGCCCGCGCGCTCCACGAGGTCCATCATGTTGACGGCCACCACCATCGGCACGCCGATCTCGGCGAGCTGCGTGGTGAGGTAGAGGTTGCGCTCGATGTTCATGCCGTCCACGATGTTCAGGATCGCGGCCGGCTTCTCGTTCACGAGGAAGTTGCGCGAGACCTTCTCCTCCAGCGAGTAGGGGGAGAGCGAGTAGATGCCCGGCAGGTCCTGCACGACGACGTCCTTGTGCCCCTTGAGCCCGCCGTTCTTCTCCTCCACCGTCACGCCCGGCCAGTTCCCGACGTACTGGTTGGATCCCGTCAGCTCGTTGAAGAGCGTCGTCTTGCCGCAGTTCGGGTTGCCCGCAAGCGCAATCTTCATTGTTCCATTGGCTGCCATGATAAGCCCTGACTAATCTTGTTAGTTTGTGCTAACTCGTGTTCCAAAAAAATGTCAATCCACCTCGATCGTCGCGGCCTCGTCCTTCCGGATGGAGAGTTCGTAGCCGCGCACGGTCAGCTCGATGGGATCGCCGGCCGGCGCGACCTTGCGCACGGTCACCTCCGTCCCCTTCACGAGGCCCATGTCCAGAATGCGGCGGCGCACCGCGCCCACGCCGTGGAGGCGCACGATCTTCACGCACGCCCCGATTTTGACGTCCTTGAGCGTCTTCATGGATTCTCCTTCCTTCGTTAGACCAAAATCTTCTGCGCGAGCTCGCGGTTCAGGGCCACGCGCGTCTCGTGGACGCCGATGATCAGGCTGCCGGCCATCTCGGCGATCACCGTCACCTCCGCGCCCTCGACAAAGCCCATGTCGCCCAGGTGGCGACGCACGGATGCGTTGCCGCCCACGGCCTTGATGCGGAGCTTCGCTCCGACGCCCATCATTGAAAGAGGCATGTCCGACTCCAGTTCCTTCGTTTCCGCTGCATTCGCCAGTTCGGCAAAGCGGCAGAAAGTTTACCAAACCTAATTTTCGGGCGCAAGGGGAAAGTTAGGAAAAGTTAACTTGCGGAACGGCCATCATGCCGGTCGCCGCGGAGGAACGCGGCGGCGGCCTGGAGCGCGGCGGCGACTGAGCGGTCCATGTCGTAGTACTTGTAGTCGCCGAGGCGGCCGCCGACGACCAGGTTCGGCACCTTCGCCGCCTCCGCCCGGTAGCGCGCAAGCAGGTCGCGCGAGGCGGGCGTGTCCACGGGGTAGTAGGGCTCGTCGCCGCGCGCCCACGTCTTCGGGTACTCGCGGCAGACGACCGTGGCGGGCGCGGACATCGTCCGCGCGTCCTCGGGGTGGTAGTGCTTGAACTCGTGGATGCGCGTGAACGGGACATCCGCCCCGGTGTAGTTGACGACGCTCGTGCCCTGGTAGTCGGCGACGGGCAGGCGTTCCGTCTCGAAGCGCAGGGAGCGCCACGGGAGCGGCCCGAAGCGGTAGCCGAAGAGCGCATCGAGGGGCCCCGAGTAGAACAGCGGCACGTCGCGCAGCGAGCGAGCGCAGAGGGTGGGCGACGCGCGTTCAGCCAGCCCGTCGACGCCGCACGCGACGGAGATGTTCGGATGGTCGACGAGGCGGTCGAAGAGCGCATTGTACCCCGCGAGGGGGATGCCCTGGCGCGTATCGGAGAAGTAGTTGACGTCGTAGTTCGCGCGCACGGGCAGGCGCCGGATGATGTCCGCCGAGAGGTTCTTCGGGTCCGTCCCCCACTGCTTGCGCGTATAGTCGCGGATGAAGGCGTCGTAGAGCGGCTTCCCGACGAAGGAGATCGCCTGGGTCTCGAAGTTGGGGGGCTGCCCGGGCGTCGCCCCGCCGCCCTTCGCGGCCTCCTGCGCGATGAACGCGGGGAGCTCGGCGGGCGTGAGGTCCAGTCCGTAGAACTGGTTCACGAGCGCGAGACCGAGCGGCAGGAAGTAGGTGCGGCCGTTGTACCGCGCCAGCACCTTGTGCTGGTAGCCGTTGAACGCGGTGAAGCGGTTGACGAACGCCCACACGTCGTCGAGGTGGGTGTGGAAGATGTGCGAACCGTAGGCGTGGACCTCGATGCCCGTCTCCGGATCGGTCTCGCACCGCACGTTGCCGCCGAGGGCCGCGCGCCTCTCCAGCACGAGGATCTTCCGCCCCGCCTCCGCGAGGACGCGCGCGAGCGTACACCCCCAGAGGCCGCCGCCCGCCACCATGACGTCAATCTGCTGCATGGTCCCAGTATAGCATATCGCGCCTCAACGCACCCGTTCCCACGTGACGCCCGACAGGCGCAGGGCGAAGCGGCGGATGCCGTTGAAGCGGGTGTGCCGCTTCGACCAGTCCCGTTCGTCGCGGCAGTCGCGGAGGTAGGTCGCGACCGCGACGACGCGCCCGGCGCGGTCGAGAACGGGGCTGCCGCTGTTGCCGGTCGTGAAGGCGGCGTCGATTTCAAGCTCCGTGGGCCCCACGCCCACGATGCGCCCGTCGATCTCGGTCATCACGCCGCGCCCGTCGGTGTTGCCGAGGACGGTGATGCGCTCCCCCACGTCGGGGAGGCCGGCGCGCAGCTCCAGCGCGGGACGCCGGCCGTCCACCGGGAAGCGCGCGAGGTCGCGCCCCGCCGCGTACTCGCACGGACCGAGCGCGAGCGTGGTGCCGTCCAGCATCGTCGCGCGCACGAGCGCCTGGTCGCGCACGACATGCGCGTTCGTCATGAGCCAGGTGCGCCCCCCGTCGCGCACGAGGAACCCGGTCGCCGCCTTCGCCCCCGTCACGACCACCGCGAGCTTCGTCTTCGCCGCCGCGAACGCATCGTGGCGCTTGCTGCGGAAGGGCGTGCGCCCGGCGCGCGCCACACACGGAAACGAGGCCGCGTCCAACCGCGCATCCAGCCGCGCGAAGAAGTTCGAGACGGACGCCCGGAACCCCACGCCCGGACGGGACGCGGGGCGCGGCGCGGCGAAGACCGCCGCGCCGGCCAGCGCAGCCGCCAGGGCGATGGAGAGGCGGCGGGTCAACTCAGATCTTCCAGCCGCCGATGCCGAGCGCGCGGCAGATTTCGGAGACGAGGATCGCGATCACGAGCGCCGGGGCGAACCACTTCACCATCACGACGTAGAGGCCCTTCGCCTTGAAGACGTTCCCTTCGGCCTCGACCTCGTCGATGATCGACTTGGGCGTGAGGATCCAGCCCACGAAGATGCATGTCGCCGCCGCCGTGACCGGCATCAGCACCGAGTTCGTGATGAAGTCGAAGAAGTCGAGGAACGGCATGCCGCCAATCGTGATCATTTTCCACGGGCCATACCCAATCGCCGAGAACGTCGCGAGGAACATGATGAGCGCCGTCGTGAAGAACGTCGCCGCCTTGCGCTCGATGTGGAGGACGTCGCACACGGACGCGACGCACGCCTCGAAGAGCGAGATCGCCGAGGTCGCCGCCGCGAACACGACGAGGACGAAGAACGCGAGGCCGATCCACGGACCGACCGCACCGAGCGTCGCGAACACCTTCGGCAGCGTGATGAACATGAGGCCTGGCCCCGCGTTCATGGCGGACTTCACCGCCGCCTTCGTCGCGAGCGCCACGTCGCCGCCGTGCTGGGCGATCAGCTCGGGCGTCACGCCCGTCTTCACCGCGAACATGTAGACGACCGGAATGATCATGAGGCCCGCGATGACCGCGATCAGCGTGTCGAACACCTCGATGCGCCGCACGCTCTTCTCGATGGAGTCCTGCTTCTTCATGTAGGAGCCGTACGTCACCATGATGCCCATCGCGAGCGAAAGCGAGTAGAACATCTGCCCCATCGCGCCGAGGATCGTCTTGCCGAGGAGCGCGAACGAGAACGCGCCGTCCTCCGTCGTCAGGCAGTCCATGTTCGGCACGAGGTAGTACTTGAGGCCCGCGCCCGAGCCCGGCATGAAGATGACGTAGAGCGAGATCGCGATCGCCATGATGAAGAGAATCGGCATCATGACGAGGTTCGACTTCTCGATGCCGTTCTTGACGCCGAGGAGGATGACGCCCGCGCACGCGAGGATGAAGAGCATGCCGTAGCCGAACGGCGCGAACGGCGCCGAGATGAAGCCCGTGAAGAACGCGCCCGACTCCGCCGCCGCCGCGCCCATCGGCGCCGCGCCCGTGAACGCCATGAGCGCGTAGGCCTTGAGGTAGTAGAGCACCCAACCGCCGATCACGCAGTAGTAGGGCGTGATGAGCAGGGGGATGACCGTCGCGACGACGCCGAGCAGCTTCAGGCCACCGTGGCCCTTCAATTGGTTGTACGCCGTCAGCTGCGACTGCTGCGTCTTGCGGCCGATCGCGATTTCCGTGAGCATGAGCGTGAAGCCGAGCGTCACGACGAGGCAGAGGTACACGAGGATGAACGTGCCACCGCCGTACTGCGCCGCCAGATACGGGAAGCGCCAGAGATTTCCAAGACCGATTGCGCTCGCCGCCGCGGCGAGGACGAAGGCCAGCTGACCTGACCAGGATGCGCGTTTGTGTTCCATAGGAAGCCGAGAAGGTTGGGAAAGTGAAAGAAAGGAAATGGGGCGGGGACGGCCGAAAAGCGAAGAGGTTGAAAGAATCCCCGGAGGGAACCTTTCAACCTCTCGTCATTTCAGCCTCTCAGCCGTTCATTAGAAGTCGTAGTAGACCGTGAACTGGAAGCGGTGGTCGTCGGCGTCGTCGCCGTACGCCTTGTCGTACTTCGTCGTGAGGTAGGCGTACTCAAGGCCGAAGTGGAGGTTCGCCGTGAGCTGGTAGAACGCATCCACGTAGGCGCGGTCGTTGTAGAGGCGACCGGCGTCGTACTTCGCCTGGCTGTCGGTCGGGTCGTCGAAGCCGTAGCCGATCGCGAACGCCCACTCGTCGTTCAGGTCGTAGCGCAGATCGGCGAAGCCGCCGACCGTGGAGACCTCGCGGCCCTTGCGCGCGTAGTCGCGGAAGCCGACCTTCTGGCCGACGCCGGCCTGGACGCCGCCGACGTTCTCGCCCGCGAAGAGCTGTCCCGTGAGCGTGAACTTGCCGAACGGCACGGAACCGGCGACCATGACCAGGTCGCTGTCGTACTCGTCGCTCTTGCCGAGGAATTCGTTCGGGGCGCCCGTCTCGTCGTCGAAGCCTGTCGCGCGGCGGCTCTTATCGCGGCCGTACTGACCGCCGATGCCGATGAGCCAGCGCTTGTCCTTCTCCTCCCAGAAGGCTTTGCGGTCGTAGACGATCGCGCCTTCGAGGAGGCACCAGCCGCTCTGCTCGTTGTCCTGCGTGCCGTCGCCGTCGCGGTCGCCGCCCATGCCGGGACCGTTCTTGACGAGGCCGGCGCGGATCTCAAGCGAGCTGTCGTCGTCGAAGTCCCACTTCTTCGTCACGCGGATCTGCGGGCTGCGGCGGTAGGGATAGCCCGTGTTCTCCATCCACGCACCGTCGATCTCCTGCGGCGCGACCATCTTCCAGAGGTGCCAGGTCTGACCGAAGAGGAACTGCCAGCCGCTCTCGTGTTCAACCTGCCAGTAGAGGTGGCGCACGTGGAAGTCGGTGTGGTTGGCGTCGTCGCCGGCGAGGTCGAACTCGAACTTGCCGCCCGTCTTCCAGCCGTTGTAGGACTCGGCGGAGAAGAGGTTGAAGCCGAGGATCGAGTCGTTCACGCTCAACGTGGACGTGTGGTCGCCGTTGTGGTTCTTCACGTTGCGGTTGCTACGCGGGCGCACCCAGTCCGTGAACATCGGAACGTCCGTCCCGTGCGTGTTGTGGACGGCCTCAAGGACGAGGTAACCGTACGGCTCGAACTGGAGACCGCTCTCGGTGAGCGGGTTGAAGATGCCTGCCGTCGCGTCCGCGAGGTAGAACTTGCGGCCGTCGGCCATTGTCCAGATGCGGCCCGTCTCGTTCGTCTCCGTGCCTTCGCCCGGAACGATCGTGCGCGGCGCGGTCGCGACCTGCTCGACCTTCGCGGCCGTGGCGGTCTGCTTGCCTTCGAGTTCGGCGATGCGCTTGGCCTGCGCCTCGATCTTGGCGTTCTGCTGCTGGATGAGGGACTTCAGCGCCTGCAGGTCGGCCTGCGTGACAGCATCGGTCGGCGCCGCTTCCACGGCGGCGACGAGCCCCGCGCAGAAGCCGAACGTGATCAGTGTTTTCTTCATGATTGTTAGACCCATATTAGGTTTTATTCCGAGTTGGAAAGTTTAAATTATACCACATCCCCCCCAGAGACCGCAAGCGGATTGCATAATTAAGTCGCCGCGCAGCGGCTTTAAGTGGTTAAATCGCCGCTGCGCGGCTTTAAATTGCGCTTCGCACAATGTTGCACACGGGAGGAACGCACTCCCGCGCGTCCGGGCGGCGCGGGTCCTTCGCGCGGAGAGCCCCCAAACGGGAGGGACGCAATTTATTGCGTCCACGCCCACTTAAAGCCGCGCAGCGGCGACTTAACCACTTAAAGGCCGAAGGCCGACTTAATTCTCGAGCGCGGCTGTGGTCCGCTTCCAGCCCTCCACGCCGTCCCGGCCGCAGAGGGCGAGCATCCAGATCCGCCCCTTCGGCTCGTAGAGCGCGCCCGGCTTGAGCGTCAACTCGTCCTCGGGCCTGAACATCGCGTCCGGGTGCTGGCTCCGCCCGCCGTTCGACAGGAAGTAGGTGAACATCGAGACGGTCGGCGCGAAGCTGGCGCCGCCGTAGTACGCCCCGTCCGACACGCGGAACCAGGCGTCGCGGGCCGGGGCCTTCCAGAGGTTCGGCACGCTCTTGAAGCCGCTTCGCGCCTTGTCCCCCGCGAACGGCGCGTACGTGCGGAAGTAGAAGGCGTTCATCTCGATGGGGACGCGCCCGATGTTCTTCGCCGAAACGAGGTCGCAGAGGAACCACGGACGGTCCCCGCAGACGGTGATCGCGTGCGTCTCGGCGAGGCCGCTGTCCTTTGCGGCCCACCCCTCGCACGTCACGTAGAGGACGCCGCGCCCCCCTTCCTCGCGCCAGTCGGCGGCGACGACGCGCCCCGCCTCGTTCCAGCGGAGGCCGCCCCCCGCGCGCTCGCTCCACATGCCCGTGTAGGAGCCCAGGAACGAACCGTTCAGCTTCACCGTCTCGAACATGCGGCTGCCGCCCACGCGCCCGGCCAGCTCCAGCCCGCCGCGTTGCGCACGACGTAGCGGTCCCCCTCGCGCACGCAGATCGCCCGCCCCTTCGCGCCGAGCCGCGCCCAGAACGCCGCCGTAAATGGCAAGG
>URIT01000071.1 GCA_900547945.1 uncultured bacterium | reverse complement strand
CGAATCGGAAGAGGTGAACGCGCAGGGAGTGGCCGTCTGCTTCACGAAAACGCTCAAATCTTTGCGACAGTCGGACGTGCCGATGCAGCACGATGTCTTGCCGCGATTTTGTGAGCTCTTTTCAAAGAGCAAAATGTTGGTGTCAACGGTAGCGGATTCAAAAATTTTCTCTCCGGCGAAATCAATCAACAGCTGCGGATCGGTT
Organism: uncultured bacterium; assembly: GCA_900547945.1. GTDB lineage: Bacteria > Verrucomicrobiota > Kiritimatiellia > RFP12 > UBA1067 > RUG572. Next base: position 16,131 of record URIT01000071.1, on the reverse strand, counting down.
TTCTCGGCGAAGAACTTCCTCGTTGCTTCTCCGTACCCGGCGCGCATCCATTTGTTTGACGTGATGTAGCAAAGGTGCCCGTTGTCCTTCAGAAGCTGCCATCCTCGTTCGTAGAAGAGGCAGTAGATGTCACCCGTCTTTGCAAACGTTTCATATCTGCACAGCTTGTAGAGGTCTCCCAGCTTCCCGTGATCGGACTGCAACTGAATATAAGGCGGGTTGCCTATCACGACATCAAAACCTTCCTTGACCCCAAACATCCATTCTGGATCGAAGAACGGGGCGGAGGCGTTTTGGTCGTATGGATTCCAGGCGGCGAGTTGACGCGCGTCGGCGGCAGCAAAAAGGTTGTTGTCCGTTAGCCGCGCAACAAGTTCTGCGCGCGTTTTTTCATCCTCCTTACGCAAAGCGAGTTTGTCCTTGCGGGTCTTTGCATTGAAATGACGATGCCTGATGTCATAAAGTTTTTGTTTTAGTCCGTCAATCATCGCCATCTCGAACAGGTCACCTTGTGCTTCAGGCCGTTTTTTCGCCACAAGCGAATTTGCCGCAACAAATTTTGTCTCGAGGTTCGGAAGCGGAGAGATGCCGTAATTGTTGTCTGCATCGGTCAGATTGGGGTGTTCCTCGCAGACGAGCGAAATAAAGAATCGAAGTTTAGCAATCTGCACGGCAATCGTTTGGATATCAATACCAAAGATGCAGTTTTCAATGATGTGCAGCTTGAGGGCGTGAAGATCGTCTGTACATCCCAGGTCTCTAGACCTTGCGACAATGGCATTTAACATGCCCATCGGGAATGCACCGGATCCACAGGCCGGATCAAGGACTCGAATCTTCATGAGGTGGTCAAGTTGGGCCTTTGCATTCTTGTCTTGGACTGGCTTCATGTAGGCATCAAGAGACTCCTCCACCATGAAATGGACAATCTCACGCGGCGTGTAGAAAGAGCCGGACGAGTTACGGGCGGTTTCTCGGGTTTCTGGATTGAACGAGCCGAGGAGGTTTTCAAACACCTTGCCGAGGAGCTCCGGGTCGAGAGCAATGTCCATGTCATCAGGCGAATTCTCCTCAACCGTAAAATTGTATTTTCCGAGAATCTTCAGAAGCCCTGATACAGTACGGGTGGTTGTTTCGGAGCCCGAGGATTGTTGTCCGCCCGTGATTGTGAATGTTCGAGCGGATTCCTCGGCGAAGAAAAGCTCATTGGGAATGAATGCACGATGCTGGCGTCCTTTTTCGCGAGAGAAACCATCGTTGTAAATGATGCGACCTCTTGGATCGTCCACCGCTGCCTTGTCAAGGCACTCGAAGAGACCGCCATTGAGAAAGGGCACTTCGCGGAACATATTGAGCACTTCGTCGTCTGGTCGCTTGAACCAGGAGTCGCCCTTGGGATTCCTGAAAAACGTTTTTATGCCGTAGTCTTCCGCACGTCCACGCCCATCTCGAACGTCAGTCGCAAAAGCGCGGTTCCCAATCTCGTTGTTCAGCGTGGCGAAAAAGAGATTCTGGAGTATCGCATTGTAGTAGTTGCCGTGTTTCAGCGCGTGCGGGTCAAAGTCCTTGAGCCATGCGGAAAGCTGCTTCTCGCTGAAAAGAAGATCGGGCACAAGCTTCTTCTGCTTGATGAACCAGACGAACATGATGCGCGTGATGAGACGTATCAGCCTTTCCTCAAGGCCTATCCGATCATCTGCGGCGGTCGATGTGTCGTTAGGGAATGTGACCCCCATCTCCGGCGAAAGCGCCCAAAGATACCAGTTGAAGAGTTCGTTGTAGAATTCACGTGTAAGCGATTCCACGGCGAAGGCATCACGGAGAGCGGAATAAGCCACCGGGGCAGAGGCGTTGTCCCGTGTCGTCAGAATGGAAAACCGGGCTACAGCCGTGCGGTAGAGGCTTGTGGAATCACCAAACACGTAAGTGTATCGTCTGGGCGACGCCTTCTCGCCACGCATGTCGGAAATAAGCGAGAAACGCCATTTCCCCGAGTCCTTGGAGTCAAACACCACGAGGGCGGCGTCAAAGTCGTATTTCAACCACGTATCCACAAGATGTCGCAGACCGACACGGCGGCGCTCGACCTGCGAGGCTGGAACCGTATATCTGAAAAGCCCCATGCGAACACCATCTGAAGTGACAAGCTCTCCAAGCAGGAAACCTTTCGAGTCCTTCTCTGTCGGGGGCAATCTTACAGCCTCAGGTCTTTCGCGAAGCTTTGTTGCTCCGAAGAGGTCTACAAGCACACCCTGCCATCGTGCAAGGTCGAAACGGCTCTGGAAAAGCGAACGGAAAAGCGAACGGAGTTCTGACGTCGAATAGTTTTTCATGTTCATGCCGTAAAGGTTTCACTGACTATGAGTGTCGGAGTATCTGCCGAGACGGCGGAAGATGCCGCACGCTCTGTGGTGGCGCAGTAGGTCTCGCGCAGCGAAAGAAGGCTTCTTTGAATCTCTTGGGCTTGATTGGCATCAGGGGCAATGATGTTGCGGTATTTCCGCGCGAGGTCGCTTACCGAACGTTCTAATTGCACGAAAGCCCCCGCAACGATGTTCTTCCCCAGAGCATCAAGAGCAGAAGCTATCGAACCTTCCAAGCAACCTTGCGACACCCAACGCGAACAGTCACGGATGAATCGCAGGGCTGAGGCAACAATCTTGTTGCCTGCGGCGGTGGAGGGTGCAGTGGGCCCTGAAACGGTCGCCGAGGACTGCGACACGCCCATAAAGGCATCCATGGCGGCAGAGACTTCGCTGTAGTTGCGGCCAAGCGTCTCGGAGGACCAGGCCATTGCACGTTCATCTGCCGATGCTTCAAGCAATTTAAGCGCGTCCATACAGCCAATATCGGCTGCGCGGCCGTCCTTCACGGCATAATAGGCGCGTTGCCCACCAGCGGCCAGATAGGCGACAGTGAGCGCATTACCGCCTTTGCGCGCGGCCCTGCACTTCATCGGTAGGTTCTTCACTTTCGCATATCCAGTGGGGTCTGTGGTACGAAATGCTCTCACCATGCGCAAATAACGCAACGCCTCATCAACCGAATCTTTGACGTTCGCGTCGAAAAGCTTAAACGTCCGCAACATTTCGTCGTGGGAGAACACCTTGGCGTCCTCTCCGAATGCCGAATGGAAGCCCTGCAGCTTGATAACCGAATTCTGATAAAGCCCTATAGCCGCATTTCCCTGCTTCGAGGGATGGAACATGTAGTTGTGTATCGAACTGGCGGTGGCGCCGATGCGGTTGACACGCCCGATACGCTGCATGAGCCGCGTTGCATTCCATGGCGTATCATAGTTTACAATGACATTTGCACGATGAAGGTTTATGCCTTCAGCAAGGACATCGGAAGCAAGGATGATGTTGAATTCATTGGACTTTTCAGGCGCATTTGCGTCGAATGAAGCGCGAATCTGCTTGGCCATGCGGTCACGGTTCGTTGCGGACACAAGCAGTATGTCGGAACGTCCAAGCTGTTCCGTCATCTTGTCTTTAAGGTAAGTGAGCGTGTCCACGCTCTCGGAGAACACGACAAGCTTACCCGTTGGATTGAGTGTCTTCCCGAATAGTTCACCGCGAAGGATGCTCCTGAACGTATCGAATTTTGGATCGTAATCAATCAACGCCCATTCGTCCTGCATTCGCACGAGCAAGTCTCTGTCAGATTCCAACAAGGTCTTGAAGCCGGGACGGAATGCGCTTGCTGGGAAAGCCGCACTCTCAAGACCGCGTTCGCGGGCATAGTCCAGTATCTCGTCAAGACTTCTTCCCTTTTCAAGATAGTCGGTCACGTCGATGTCAGGGATGATGAGAACCTTGTCAGCCGCCAACATGGACAACATGTCGTTCGTTATGCGCAGAAGGGTCGCAACCGACTTCTTGAACGCGAAAAAGCTCGACTCAAGACGTTTGACCATGTGTACCCTGTACACGCCGGCGAGCGTCTGTGCCACATGGACGGCATTCCCATATCTGGCAGCGTCCTCTGGGTTTGCAAGAAACTCAATGGCGCGATATCTTGCGTACACAATCCTTGTCTGGAGCTTGTCAAGGGTGTCCCAGAAGAGGGCGTCAAGGTTGTCGTCAAGGTAGTAAACAAGTTCGTGAGGTTGATCTACTTTGGGGAAGGAGACCCCTTGTGCGGCAAGATCGGCGGCGTAGTCTGGCTCGTTTGAGATATTTGATCTTGTCCTGCGGATTGTAATCTTTTCAAGGACATCCTGTTGAATCCTTGCATAGAGCGCGTCAACGGCTTCCACGCTCGTACCACCATTCTGCCGTTCGCGCATCATTCGCTTGTATGTCGCGATGTGCGGTGCAAAATACGCCGTCACACTCGGTATGCCGTCGATAGTCGAACGACGGGCATCTTGGAAAAGAAGTATCTGGTTCAGCAGATCGGTAGGGCCATTGTTGAGTGGCGTAGCAGAGAGCAACATGACCTTCTTGCTGTTTCCCGGAACGAGTCCACCGTATGGACGTGGAGACTTGCAGATTCGCTGAAGCTGATCAAATGCGTTCGTCGAGGAATTGCGGAAGTTGTGGGACTCATCGACTATGACAAGATCGAACTCTTCCTTTGAGCGGTAGTTCTCCAGACCATTCAACACTTTGTGGAGTGACCCGGATGAAACGAATTGCGTCCGACGAGAAAGGCCAAACGTCTTGAATGTCTCTTTCCAGTTCTGCTCCACGGCTGGCGGATGCACGACGAGAATCCTTGTGGCGCCACCGTTTGCCTCCGCGAACCGTCTGGCAATCATTGTGGCAACAACAGTCTTGCCAAGTCCGACCACATCAGAGAGGAAGAATCCACCATAACGACAAAGCATCTGGTAGCCCTGTATGACAGCATCGCGCTGATACTTCAAGTCCATTACGCCAGGAGGAAGTTCCATCGTAAAATCGTCTTCTGCCTGTTCGCCGAATATGTCAATCAAGACTCGCATGAAGAGTTCAAACGGCGTGGGAGCTGTCCCAAGATGCGTTTGACTTCTTGCCTTTGCTAGATCTTCATCCGTAACAGGGTTTCCCTCCGCCCATAGACGGTCGAACTCCGCCTTGCAGTAGGCTACGTCGTCATAGTCCTTCATCGCCACGTTCAACTCGTAGCGCGGCGACGGCGACGTGCCGAGACCAGAATCAGTGAGGTTTGAGGAACCCATGATAACCCAGCCATCTGTATTAGGGCCGTGGTTCTCAGGGAGACAAAGATAAAACTTCGCGTGGAGGTTGTGGCTCGTGTGCAGTCGCAGTTCAAGTTTCCCGGACACGACATCATCACAGAGTTGCATGATTCCCTCCTCAATCTCCTTCGTGTAGCCGGCGGAGCGTATGTCGTCGATGAATCCTTGGGTGTACTGCCGTTTCGCATCCTCCTTATCGCCAAGAAACATCATCCCTTCGCGTCGGGACTTCCTGAACGCATCATCAATGTTGATGCCAACGAGTACCTGAATTTTCTGCGTATTCTTCAGTTCCTGACGTAACTTGAAGTACCCTGACGAACGGAAATATCCAGAGACGGCCTGAAAGGTATGGAAGTTCATTCCCATACCTTCGGTAATACCTTTCAGTTTAGCGAAAAGCGTATCGCCATTTTCGTTGTTGAAGAACTTTGTAGCCATAAATCCCCTTGTGTTCGTTTATTCGAAGCGGTTGCCGCCGACTTATCTGAGGTGTTTAGCCGATCTTTGAATGGCGGACACCGAAACGCTTGCCGCGCTTGAATAGGCGTGATGGCATGCCGCATTGACTATCGTCTCCCGCACGGCAGGTTCGGGAAATTCAAGCCACGACGTCGTCGCCGCGCTGTTTGTTGCGCCGTGCGAACCGAATTGATTGCTGCTGTGCGACATGACCAAGAACGTCGCATCATCAACCATCATAAAGATGTCTCCTACGTATATCTGATGATCAGCCATCGATTTTAAATCAAAAGTATACCATAATTGCCGCCTGTTGGGAGTGCGGACTACGACGCCGACTGAACCTGCAAAAGGTTCAACTCCAGGCGTGCGGACAGTCCCGACTGTGGGACTTTGGTATGCGTACGGACGTACGGGCAGGTGAGGGCAAAATCGCCGTGACGCTCAAAAGGAGATTCTGTGACGAATAAGAAAGTCAGGGGCGCAGGGCCGAGTTCGGCTCGGGCTTTACGCGCGTGGATCTCTTTGCGATGCGAGAATTCTATCTTTCGTTTTCAAAAGTTCATGCACGGTGTGGAGAATTGAATTGGGGGAATTATCGTCTCCTGATCACGGCCGTGAACGAGGAGGCACGGCGGGATTACGCTGAAGAATGTCGCAAGTCAATGAAGCGGCAACGCTGAACGGGCAAGTGGAGAGAATCAGAAAGGGGCGTGGCGGACGAACGTGTCGAGAAGCCGTTTCTGGTGCGCATGGCGAAGCTCGGCATCTCCGTGAATTTACAAAATCAGGTCTGACCTGATTTTGTAAATCAGACAACTATTGACGGGAAGCCAGGAAACAGGCGCTCACGCCCCTTGTCTGGCGATGTAGGCGTCGATGTCGTCAAACACGAGCTTTTCGCCCATCGTGTGGAAGGCACCGAAATACTTTCGGATGTAGTCATAGACATTGTAGCGCGAGAACAAATCGGCGACTTGCTTTCCCGTCAGGTTCTTCTCGCGCCGATAAAGCTCCGTGCAGAAGACCATGTACGCACCTTCTTCGCTCATCAGCCGGCCTCCTCCGGGAAGGTGATCCTGCCGCGTTCCCGCTCCTGCCGATACAGTTCGCAGAGCGTTTGGGGCGAGTAATTCCACAGCTTCAGTTTCTCGTCCGTCAGCTTCTCGAAGAGCCCCGACCTGAAGAACCGCGAAGTCGCCTCGTTTTCGGAAATACCGTCTGCCTCCGCCACGCACTGGACGACGGACGGCAAGAAGACCGCGAGGAATGCACCATACTGCCTTTCGTTCATCCGCAGACCTCGCTTCCCTCGAACTTCAGCAGCCGCAATGCCTCCGAATCGGAAAACACCACTTGATTGAAAAGCGCCTTCACCTTGAATCTCGCAATCGCCTCGGACTGCGAGAGTTCCCCCATCATGTACAGCTGGATCGTGCGATAGACATTGTCGTTTGCGACTGGCCCGTACTTGACGGCGTAGTCAGGGCCGTCATAATTCCCAGTGCGATTGGCGACGACAAAGTCAAGCCAAGCCCGGTCAGGCGAGTCAAATCGGATCGTGTCGTCTCGCGCAAATGCCGCCTTTTCGTCAAACGAGTAGCTGTTCAGCGTTGCGGTTCCTCTGCCGTCATTCCGATCAACGACTTTACGTGCAAATTCGATCGCCTGATTGCGGTTCAACGTCGTGTAGAAACCGGGTCCAAAGTCGAGCGTCCGAATCGGACGGATCAACTTCGACTCGCGAACTTCCATATTGCTGCCATGATAGACAACCATGCATACTCCTTTAATAATGTAGGCGAGTATACCAAATTCCTGCCGTCATGGGTGGTTCTGCGCATATTTGGTATACTGCGCGCCTTAGAGCATACCGTCGGAACTTCCCGATAACCTGAAAAGCCTTGCCGCCGGGCTGGATGCGCTCGCGGGGCGTGCGTCCGCCTCGCCCGAGGCGGACAGTCTGCCCACGCTCGACGGCACGGACTTCGAGCCGTTCGCCGAGCTCGGGCGCGGCGGCATGGGCGTCGTCCACGCCGCGCTCGCCGTCCGCACGTCCACCGCGTTTGCGCAAAACGCCTGCACGCCCGCTTCCCGGCGAATGGGGGAACGGTACGCGCAGTCGAACGCCTCACACGCGCCATCGCGTTTACCGGGCATCGTGGCCTCCCGCGTTCCGGCGGCGGTAGGGACTCCTGCCATGCGGCCTCTTTTTGCCTCCAGAGTGGCACGGATGCTGGGGTTTTGGTAGAATACAAAACGTTTTTTCCGAAGGAGATTCGAGTACATGTCAGAGAAGCGTCGCATTGTCGTCACATCCGCCCTGCCCTATGCCAACGGGGACATCCACCTGGGACATCTGGTGGAGTACATTCAGACCGATTTCTGGGTGCGGTTCCAGAAGATGCGCGGGAACGACTGCGTCTACGTCTGCGCCGACGACACCCACGGCACCCCGATCATGATCCGCGCGGCGAAGGAGGGCATCACGCCCGAGGAGCTGATCGCCCGCAGCCACGCCGCGCACCTGAAGGACTTCACGGACTTCGAGATCGCCTTCGACAACTACTATTCGACGAACTCGCCCGAGAACAAGGCGCTCTCCGAGCAGTTCTTCGCCGCGATGGAGAAGTCCGGCGGCATCACGAAGCGCACGACGCCGCAGCTCTACTGCGAACATTGCAAGATGTTCCTGCCCGACCGTTTCGTGAAGGGCACGTGTCCCAAGTGCGGCGCGGAGGGCCAGTACGGCGACAGCTGCGACAAGTGCGGCGCCACCTACGCCGCCGAGGAGCTGGGCCACCCCGTCTGCACGACGTGCGGCGCCACGCCCGTCGTCCGGGATTCCGAACACCTCTACTTCGAGCTGGAGCCCCAGCACGACTATCTGCGCACGTGGATCCCCGAACACACGACGAGCGACGTCTCGAACAAGCTCCTCGAATGGTTCAACGAGCCCCTGCGCGGTTGGTGCATCTCCCGCGCGGCGCCGTACTTCGGCTTCCAGATTCCCGGCTACCCCGACAAGTACTTCTACGTGTGGGTGGACGCCCCGATCGGCTACCTCGCCTCGCTCCAGAACTGGTGCGCGAAGAACGGGAAGGACTTCGCGGACTACTGGCAGGATCCCCGGGCGGAGCGCTACCACTTCATTGGGAAGGACATCATCCGCTTCCACTGCCTTTTCTGGCCGGGGATGCTCCACGCCGTCGGCTTCGCGCAGCCGAACAAGATCTTCGTCCACGGCTTCCTCACCGTCAACGGCGAGAAGATGTCGAAGTCGAAGGGCACCTTCGTGAACGCCCGCACCTACCTCGACCACCTGCCCGCTCCGGCGCTCCGCTACTACTACGCCTGCAAGCTCGGCGGCACGACGGACGACATGGACCTCAATCTGCAGGACTTCGTGCAGCGCGTGAACGGCGACCTCGTGGGCAAGATCACGAACCTCGCCTCGCGCGGCGCGCAGATGCTCAACAAGAACCTCGAAGGCCGCCTCGGGGCGCTTGACGCGGAGGGCGCCGAACTCGTCGCCTTCGCCCGCAGCCGCGCGGACGCGATCGCCCGCCACTACGAGGACCGCCGTTTTTCGCAGGTCCCCGTGGAGGTGACGAAGATCGCCGACGCCGCGAACGAGTACTTCGACCGCCGCGAGCCCTGGAAGACCGTCAAGGCCCCCGACGGCGCCGAGACGACCCGCACCACCCTCACGACGATCCTCAACGTCTTCCGCATCCTCGCGATCTACCTGAAGCCCATCCTCCCCGTCTACGCGGAGAAGGTCGCCGCACTCTTCGGCGAGGCCCCCTACGCCTGGGAGGACGCCGCGCGAACGGTCGAGAACGCCGCGATCTCCAAGTACGAGTACCTCGCCACGCGCATCGACGCGAAGCAGGTCGAGGCGATGGTGGAGAAGGCGAAGGTGAAGCCCGCCGACTCCGGCGAAGTCGCCCACGAGTCGCGCGCCTCGAAGAACAAGGCCGCGCGCGCGGAGCAGAAGGCCGAGGCGGCCTCGGCCTCCGCCGCGCCCGCCCTCAAGCCCGAGGTCGCGTTCGCGGACTTCGAGAAGCTGGACCTGCGCATCGGCCGCGTCGCCGCCTGCGAAATCGTGCCGAAGAGCGCGAAGCTCCTGAAGTTCGATCTCGACTGCGGCGCGTTCGGGCACCGCACGATCTTCAGCGGCATTCGCGGCGCGTACCCCGACCCGGCGGCACTCGTCGGCAAGGAGGTCCTTTTCGTCGCGAACCTCGCCCCGCGCAAGATGAGCGTGGGCGTCTCGGAAGGCATGATCCTCTTCGCCGGCGAACCCGGCGCGAACGGCGGCGTGCTCGTGCCCCTCGCGGCGGCGGGCGCCGGAACGCCCGCGACCTGATGGCGCCGGAGTTGTAGGATTGGACGATGGACCGCAGATGCTACGCATCTGCGTTTAATGGAGAGAGTGCATTTCCAGTGGACCGCGAGAGGTCATTTCCAGTGTTGTCTTAAATGAGGAGAAAACGGCGATGAACATCAGCAAGAGAGAGTTCCTGAAGCGCCTCGGCATCGGTGGCGCGGCCCTGGCGGGCGCGCCGCTTGTGGCGGACGAGTTTGTGAAGACGACGAACCGCCTGCCGCCCGGCTCGGTGGGCGATCCGGACAACGTCTGGTTCGGCAAGAACATCTTCCCTCTCGGCCACACGATCGAAGACGGCCCGAGCTGCGCGCTCAAGGACGGCAAGGTCGTCTGCCCGGCGCGCGAGGTGCCGATCTTCCACAAGACGGACGTCGTCGTGGTCGGCGGCGGCCCCGCCGGCTTCGCCGCCGCCATCGCCGCCGCCCGCACGGGCGCGAAGGTCGCGCTCGTCGAACGCTACGGCTCGCTGGGCGGACTCTTCACGAACGGCATGGTGCTCATCATGCTCTGCACCTCCCAGAAGCTCGCGGGCGGCACGTGGCGGCTCGTCACGCGCGGCCTCACGGAGGAGTTCGCGGACCGCGCGATCGCGCTCGGCGACTACGTGTGCCGTCCGCGCCCCGCGAAGCTGGAGCGGACCCACTGGCAGCCGACGGTGGACCCCGAAGGCGCGAAGTACCTGATGGACACGATGGTCGCCGAGGAGAAGATCGACATGTTCTTCCACTGCTGGGGCGTCGATGTCGTCCAGCAGGGGAACCGGGTCCTCGGCGTCGTCTTCGAGTCGAAGCAGGGCAAGCAGGCAATCCTCGCGAAGCAGGTCGTCGACTGCACCGGCGACGGCGACGTGCTCTTCGCGGCCGGCGGCAACTACCGCCAGATCACGCACGGCATCGGCCACGTGGTGCGCCTCGCGAACATGGACCGCGTCACCGCGAAGGCCCCGCCGCGCGGCGTCGACGGTAAGGTCAAGACGCCCGTCCTCAACAAGTGGCCCACGCGCTCGAACGAGGCGAACCCCTCCACCTGGTGGGGGAACTTCGGGACGGGCCCGAAGGGCAACGGCCTCGACGTGCGCGACCTCACGGCGGCGGAGATCGACTTCCGCAGGAAGTGGTGGGAACACGTCGCGGCGATGCGCCAGGAACCCGGCTGGGAACAGGTCTTCATCGCGAACACCTGCTCGCAGATCGGTCCGCGCGCCTCGCGCCTGATCGACGCCGAACTGGTCGTCGACCGCGCGCTGCTGCGCGGCGACTACCGTCCCGCCGACTCGATCGGCATGTTCGGGCAAGACGGCGCGCACGCGGCCATCCAGGTGCCGTACCGCGCCCTCCTCCCGAAGGGCGTGGAGAACGTCCTCTGCGCGGGGCGCATGCTCGGTGCGCCGGACACGATTGACACGTTCCGCCTCATCTGCCCGTGCTTCGTCACCGGGCAGGCCGCCGGAACGGCGGCGGCGATGGCCGCCCTGAAGGGCTGCACGCCGCGTGAACTGGACGTCAAGGCCCTTCAGACCAAGCTCACCCAGGCGAAGGTCGTGCTCGCGTGAAGACCTTCCTCGGTGTCGTGCTGGTCCTGGTCCTGCTGGCCGCCTGTGCGGCCGGCGGGAGGTTCTGTTGGATGCTCGAACAGGAGAACCGAACCCTGCGCGCGGCAGCGACCGCCGCCGAAGTCGAGCGGGCGCGGCTTGCGGCGGAGCACGGACAGTGCGCGGCGAAGGTCGCCCAGACCGTCGCCGCGCAGGAGGCGCAGGCGCGTGCGCACGACGAGGCGACGAATGCGCTCGCCCGCGTCCAGGCCGAGGCGCGTCGCCTGCGGGACGACGTGGTGCGCGCGGAGGCCGCGCGGGACGAGGTGCGCCGCCGCGCCGAGGCTGATGTCGTGAAGCTCCAGGGCGAACTTGAGAAGGCGAGGGCCGCTGCCGCGCGTGCGGAGCAGACCGAGCGCGCGCGTCGGCGTGCGGAGGATCCGTTGGCCGACGTCGGTTCCCTGAAGGATCTGCTCGACCTGACGGACAAGGCCCCGCGCCGCGCGGAATGAATTGGGAGGGGCGCGCTCCTGCGCGACCGTCGGCGGACTAGGGCGTCAACTGCGCGTTCACGCGCTCGAAGAGCCCGGCGCACTCCTCCTCCGAGAGGGCGGCGCTTCCGATTTCGGAGATGTGGTTCGGATGGACGCGGAACTCGCGCGCCTTCTGGCGCGTGAGTTCGTCCAGCGACCTGCGCAGCTGTTTCCAGTCCGACTTCACGGGGCACTGCGGCAGGAGGACGACGGTCTTCTCGCCGTGCGTCTGCACGTATTCGAGGAGCGGGAAGAGGGCGGGCGTGGTGAGCTGCTGGAAGTTGTCCGACCCGCGCGCCTGGCGCCCGTGGAGGATCGTGATAAGGGTCGTGGGGCCCGGCTGGCTACGGTTGACGACGATCTGCCGGTAGGCGAAGGTGACGCCGTTGGTCGCCGTGAAGACGAAGCGCTGGGAGGCTGGGGCCTCGGGGCTGTGGGCGAGCATTTCCAGGATGCCCGTGGTGCGGGTCTGGAGCTGGTTGGCCGCCGTGGCGCTGCCGATGCGGCGGAGGAAGTTCACGTAGGCGTCGCGCATGCGGATGACGGCGGAGACGACGTCCGGCATGTTGGGGAAGCGCCCGAGCAGGCGGTCCGCGCGCTCCATCGCGTTCGAGAAGTCGTACAGGTCCTCGGCGCGCGGACGGCGGGTGGCGCGGAGTCGGCGCTCCACGAGGTCGACGAGCGCGAGGCCGTATTCGGGGCGGTCGGGGTATTCGTCGGCGAGCTGGCTGAGAATCTGCGTGGGGTTGGGCTTGAGGCCGGGGAGGCGGAGGGCGGCGAAGACGCGCGGGTTCGCGCCGAGGATGAGGGCGTACTGGTAGCGGTAGTCGGGGTCGCGGGGGGACTCCTTGAGCAGGTCGGCGAGGATCTGGAAGGCACGCACGCGGTCCGGGCTGTCATAGTCGTCCTGCGCGAGGGCCTTAAGGGCCCGCACGGACTCAAAGCGGTCGGTTGCGTTGGTGGAGGCGGCGAAACCGTCGGCGACTTCACGGTAGATTGCGTTCGCCTCGTCGGTACGGCCCTGACGGCGCAGGGCGTCGGCCAGGTTGTTGCGGTCCGCCGCCGTCGTGCGCGCTGTGGTCAGATGGCGGAAGGCCCGTTCGGCGAGGGCGTAGTTGCCGGTGCGGAAGGCGCAGGTGCCGAGGATGCGGTTGGCCTCGGCGATCTTGTCCGGTGGCATGTCCTGGCGGCGGGCGAGTTCGCCGTAGTAGGGGAGCAGTTCGGAGAGAAGCTGCGTGTCGCGTCGCGAAGGGGACTGGTTCTCGACGCTGCGGAAGACGCCCGAGAGCGCGGCGCCGGCGAGCGCGGCGTTGCGCTCGGCGCGCCGCAGCGCGTCCGCCGTGCGCAGGTAGCCGACCGCGAGCGCGCAGACCGCACAGAGCGCGCTGACCGCGGCGAAGGCCGAGAGGGCGGCGACGAGCGGCTTGCGGCGCACCCAGAGGGCGAGACGCCGACGGGCGGGCGTGGGCGCGGCGAGGACCGGCTCGTGGTCGAGGAAGCGCCGCAGGTCCTCGGCGAGGTCGTCCATCGAGGGATAGCGGTCGCGCGGATCGTAGGCGACGCACTTGTTGACGATGGCCGCGAGGTCGGGTTCCGCGCAGGAGAGGGGCGGAACGGGTGCCGTGCAGATGCGCCGGAAGAGCCGCGCCGAGGAGCGTTCCGCGAGGATGGGGTGCCGGGCGATGAGTTCGTAGAGCGTCGCGCCGAGGGCGTACTGGTCGCCGAGGAAGGAGTTGATGCCGTGGATGAGCCGTTCGGCGGGCATGTAGCGGAGCGTGCCGTTCTGGGCACCGGGGCGGTCGATCGCGTCGCGGCCGTCCTCCAGCGCGCAGGCGAGACCGAAGTCGGCGATGTGGACCACGCCGTTTCGGTCGAGCAGTAGGTTCGACGGCTTGATGTCGCGGTGCATCACCTGGTGGGCGTGCGCATAGGCGAGGGCACGGGCCGCCTGGAGACCCACGTCGGCGAGGACGCGGAGGTCGTCGGTGAAGGCGTGCCGGTCGAGCCGTTCGCCGTCGACAAGCTCCATCGCGTAGTAGCAGGTGCCGGCGCTCTGCCCTGCCGCGATGACCTTCACGATGCCGGGATGCCGCAGCGTGGCGACGAGGCGCGCCTCGCGCTCGAACTGCGCGCGCCGCGCCGCGTTCGAGACGAGGGAGGAGGCGAGCAGCTTCACGGCGACACGGCGGTCGAGGGAGAGCTGGCGGGCCTCGAAGACGACACCCATGCCGCCGCCGCCGATCTTCCGCAGCAGACGGAAGTCGGAACCGGGCAGCTCGGGCAGTTCCGCGGCGGTTGCAACGGAGCGTCCGCGCGCCGCATCGCCGATCGTCTCCAGGTCGTTGAGCAGGGGCAGCGTCTCCAGCAGTTCGGCGGCGTGTTCGGGGTGTTCGGCCGCGAAGACGGCGATGTCCGGCGCGTCGCCGAGGTGGCAGCGGTCGAGGTAGAGGTCGACAAGCTCCTCGAAGGTCTTCCCACCGACGCTCACGGCTGGAACTCCGTGTATTCGACGAGTTTCGCCTTGAGGCGCTGGAGCGCACGGACGTAGCGGATGCTCGCGGCCTTCACGTCGAGGCCGAGGATGGCCGCGCACTCGGCGTTGGAGAGGTCGTCGAAGTTGCGCAGCAGGACGATCTGGCGGTCGGATGCGGAGAGGTCGCGCAGGGCCTGGCGGAGGATGGCGTGGCGGTCGGCGCGCGCGGCGGCGGAGAGGGGCGAGGTCGCCGTGTCGGGGATGCCGTCCCAGGGGGGCACGGCTTCTTCGCCGTCATCCACGGGCGGCGGCTCGGCCTCTCGGTAGGCGTCGCGCTTGGCGGACTGTAGATGGTGCCGCTCCAGATGGGTGATCGCCTGGAGGAGGATGGCGCGCAGACGGAAGTAGACCGGGAGGTCCGGATTGTGGATGAAGTCGCCGCCCCAGCGGTACGCCCCTGCGGCGGCCTCCTGAAGCACGTCCTCGGGCGAGACGCGCCGCCGCAGGATGGGGTTCAGATGACGTTCCGCGAGCCGCAGCAGCCGCTCGCGGTGTTCCTGGAACGCCTGTGCCAGGAAATCGTTCTGTCCTTCCGTCTGCACGCGGGTAGTAGTATAGCACATCACTCCAGCGGCGGGCGCTGAACGGTCATCATGTTGCGGTCCTGCGCGGGGAAGTGGGCCCAGACGATGCGCTTGTCGCGCGTGACCTCGAACGCCGTCGCGCGCGTGGCGTCCGGCGCGCCGTTCGCCCAGGTTCCGACGACGAGGTTGCCGTTCGCCCGTTCCTGGATGCCGCAGAGGAAGGCGAGGTTGAGCGCGGGCGCGTCCGCACACGCGAACGACCACACGGCACGGTGGTCGGGCGTGTACTCCGTCACGCCCGTCAGGTGCGCGACGAGCGTGTTGCCGTTCGCCCGGCGGCGGGCGTCGAACGCGAGCGCGGGGACGGCCTGTTCCCACACGAGGCGTCCGTCGGCCCCGTATTCACGCACGGCGGACGCGCCCGCGCAGCAGACGAGGTAGGTCCCCGCCGGCGTCTTGTGGACCATGCGGAGGCGCGCATGCGCGCCCGGCTCCTTCCCGTCCGCCCGCGCGGCATTGACGGCGAAGCGCACCGTCTCCCGTCCCGTCTTCCCATCGAGCTCCACGATCTCACCGGATGCATTGAGCGCAAGCACGATGTCGCCGTTGGGCTGCACCTCGAATCCCAGTACGCCGCCGCCCGTCCGCACGCGCGGACGGTACACGAGCTCGGCCCGCGTTGCGGGCAGCCGGCAGCGGTAGAGGTCGCCGTTCGCGTAGTAGACATACCCGCCGTGCTCCTGGACCTGGTGGACATTCCCGCAGCCCGTGCGCGACCAGCGGACCTTTCCGTCCGGCGCGAAGAGCGTGACACGCCCCGATCCGGCGGCCAGCAGGGCCTTCGGCGGCGTGCCCGTCCACCGCGCCGCGCAGACGGGAGCGGGCTTCTCCAGCGGCCGTCCCCGGAGGTCGACGAGCCGCACGGCCTTGCCGCCCGCGCCGACCAGGTCGCCGCCGCCTTGCTGCT
>URIT01000070.1 GCA_900547945.1 uncultured bacterium | reverse complement strand
GCCCCGCCCGCGCCGCCGCCACCGTCCCCGCGCCCGTCACCGTGGCGCGCCGCCAGTCGCATGCGCCGCCCGTCGCGACGCCCAGCCACTTGTTCATCAGGTAGCATTCGATCCGGTCGCGCTCGGCCCCCGCCACCACGCGGTCGTAGAGCAGGATCTCGCCGAGCACTTCCGTCCCGCCCTCCACGCCCTTGTTCTTGTAGGAGCCGAAGAAGGCGACGGGGAAGTCGTTCGTCGTCGTGAAGGAGAAGACCTCCGGCGCGCCGGTGAAGCCGGTCGTCACGCCGTCGCACGCCGCACCGTTCAGGCGCGTCACGCCGCCCGTGAGGCTGCCGGCGGTCCCGCCCGCCCAGATCGGCTTCGTGAAGTCGTCACCCGTGCGCCGCCGCACGAGTCCGTTGGCCTCGATCGTGTCCAGAATCGGCGTGCCGCCGCCCCAGCAGGAGTCCATCACGATGAACGCCGTGCGCGTCGGACAGGTCTCGAACGAGTAGAACGCGCCCGCCGTCGCATTCGAGATGAGCGAGACGTCCGTCTTCAGGCGCAGCGTGTTGCCGCCGTCGAAGGTCAGCGACTCCGCCTCCTCGTGGAAGTCGAGCCACGTGCGCACGGGCCCGCCCCCGCGCGCGCCCCGCACGGCGCGCGGCCGCCGATCGCCCGAGGGCATCGTGGAACTCGGATTGTACGTGCCGTGCAGGTAGCGCGTCCCCGTCTCGTGCGGGCGGCCCCGGTCGAAGAGCGCGTAGACGAGGTTGTCCGCCGTCCCGTCCCTGTTCGCGCCGAGTACGAGGTCGTCCGCCGCATCCGGGTCGAACCACGCCGCCCGCCCGTCCGCCGGGACATCGGCCTCCACCGGCGGCGGCGGCACGGACGCAAGGTCGAGCCGTGCCCCCTCCTTCACCTCCACCGTTCCGGCAAACGCACCCGCCGCGCGCAGACGGTCCTCCACCACGAGCCGCCCCGTTCCGTTCACCGGCGTCGGGGCCGCGCGCGCCGAGACACCCCACTTGTGCGCGAGGTGGCGTTCGACCGCCCGCCGCTCCGCCGCCGTCAGCGCGTTCGTGTAGATAAGCACTTCCGCGTAGTCGATGCCGCCCGCATGCAGGTGCGTCGTCTGCATGCCGAGGGACCGCACCTCCTCGCCCGCCTCGGTGGCGGACTCGAACGACACGATTTGCCAGCCGCCGCTGTACCCCGTCACGGTGGGATCGACCGCCTCGCCGTCCACCCACGTGCGGCGGTACTGCGCGAAGATCGGCGTCGCCGGATTCTGGTAGTCGGCCGCCGTCGTCCCGCCGCGCGCCAGCAGGCAGTCCGTCGTCGCCTTGGCGAAGGAGGTCCGCTCGTCCGCCGTCAGGTCCTTCCAGTTGTCGTCCCTGAAGCCGCCCAGAATCGCCGCGCCGCCGCCGAGCGCGCTGTTGACGACGGCGATTGCCGTGCGGAACACGATCGGCTGGTTGAACGGCAGGCGGCGCGACTCGCTCTGCACCTCGTCCTGGTCATTCAGGTCGGGCGTCCCGTTCGGCACGGTGACGTGCCCGTATTCGCGCGGCACCTTGCCGCCGATCGCCCCCGTCGAGACGACGTTCAGTCCGTTGAGCGCGTTCGTCTTCACGTAGGGGTAGACGCGCACGTAGCCCTCGCCGCGCGGGTTGAGGCCGTAGAGCGCCGTCTGCTCCGGCCGGCAGTCGTTCCAGCGCCGCACGACGATGCCGTTCGTGAAGACGCAGTTGAGGTACTGCTCGCACGTCGCGGTCTGCGCGGCGTCGAGCCAGAGGGCCGGACGCGCCCCGAGCGCGGCGGCGAGCGCCGCCGCGTCCGTCGTCCGCACGACGCCCCCCGCAACCGTCCGCACCGTCACCCCCGCCGCCACCTCGGGCAGCGTCGCCGCGCCCGAGACGACGAGCGTGCCCGCGCCCGTCACGCGCGCGACGGAGGCGGTTCCGGCAAGCTCCACGACCGCCCCCTCCGCAATGTCCAGGACGGGCAGGGCCCCCGCCCCGTCCGCCAACTCCAGGCGGCTCGCCTGCGCGTGCGTCCCCACCACGCGGACCTCCGCATCTTCCGCGTCCACGGACCCAATCGTCACGTTCGCCGTGTAGCGCAGCACGAGGCGCGCGCCCGGCGCGAGTTCGTCGACGGTGATGTGCGCATCGACGAGGTTCTCCGTCTTGACGCCCCCGATGCCCGCAAAGCGCCGCACGCGCAGCTCCTGCGCCGCGCCGGCGAAGAGGTACGCCGTTGGCTGGCGCCCCTCCACGCGGTTTACGCGCCCCGTCGCCACGGCCCCCGCCTCGACTGGGGGTTGGAGCTGGACGTAGGCGACCGCGTTCGTCTCCTTTCCGTCCCCGCCCAGCACGACCGTCTCCGTGCCGTCGCCCGCCGCAGCCGCGCGCACGACGAACCCGCCCGCCCCCTGCGCCTGGAGCGTCCCGGAGAACTGCGACACGTCGCCGGAGACGACGAACGGCCCGTCCGAGCAGTTGTCGATCTGCACGACCCGGCCGTTTCCGCGCAGTGCGCCCTTCAGTTCGAGGCTCTTGAAGGCCCGCAGCCGCAACCGCGCGTCGGCCGCCGCCAGCACGAAGTCGTTCGTGAACACGTCCCGGATCCCCTTCCAGCGCCAGGTATCCGCAGGGTCGTGTTCGCAGGGCTTGAGCGTGAGCGTGCCGCCCGCCGCCACGACGACGGTCGTCGTGGGGGCGAGGACGGCGGAGGAGAGGAGGTGCGCGGCGGCGTTCGTGAGCGTCCAGTCCGTCCCCGTCAGCATCTCCGCACCCCAGTAGGCGATCTCGGCGGCGGGATCGACTACGTAGTTCGGGCGCATCCGCTCAAGCGAGACCTGTCCGTAGAGGCGCACCACGCCCGCCGGGGCGTTCTCGAAGGCGACGTCCGCGTCGAGGAGCGGGAAGTGGAGGCCGTCGGCCCCCTTCCCGTTGAAGACGAGGTTCGTACACCCCTTCACGCGCAGCTGTGCGCCCGCGCCCGTGCGGAGGCCCACGCCGGACCCGCCGAAGGCGAACGGCCCGGCAAGCCCGCTCGCCGTCATGTCGAGCGTCGCCGTGCCGGCGGGGATGTCGAGGCGGCGGTAGAACATCCCGCTGTGGACCTGCTGCACGTCCGCCCCGTCGCCCATGTCCCGGAAGCGGTTCGCCTTCCCGCATGCCTCCGGCGTGAGCGGCGGCGCGCCCCGCGTCCAGCCAAGGCCGAGAGGGTAGGCGGCCAGGCGGCCGAGGCGGCCTCCGAGGCGTTCTCGATGTGGATCTGGATCGTGTGCCAGCCGGCGGCGAGGAAGACGTTCGAGGCGACCGTGAAGCGGCAGAACTCCGTGGGCTTCAGGACCGGCACGCCGTCGATCAGCACGTTCGCCGCGTCGTCCATCGCCGAAAAGAAGGAATATTCACCCGTCTCCGGCGCGCGCCAGCGCCCCCAGTGCGTCCAGACGCCCATATGCGCGTTCGCCACGACCTCGACGTCGAACATCAGGTGCGTCGTGTCCTCTCGTCCGACGGGGAAGCCGGTCGTCATGTCGCGCGGATAGCGGAGGTCGCCAACCGGGGTGTAGAGCTCCTCGCGGCGGCGGAGGATGAACCCCGGCCGCGTCGCATCACCCGCCGCCACGCGGAACGTCGCGCCGTCCGCCAGCGTCACGCAGGCATCCGACGCGGCGAGGTCGCTGGAATTCGTGAAGACGAACGTCTCGCCCGTCCCCACCGCCACGTTGGCGGAGAGGGCGAACGCCGCCCCGCACGCAAGCCCCGCAACCCAGAGCCGCACGCCATTCCATCTGTCCCTTTTCATGTCCAACCCCTTTCGCCCGTCTTTACCTCAGAACACCTAGACATTTGCAAAGTATATCATCGCCCCCGCCTCCCTGTCAATCGTCGAAATAAAGAAACCAGAAAATCCCCCACCCGCGCGAAGCCGACACAGCCCCCCTCTCCCATAAACGCTCGCCACAAACGGGCCCGGCGCGCGAAGTACCCGCGCCGCCCTCGGCGCGTGGCGCTGAGGAGCCACCCCATCTTTTCTCATCTTTCCAAGATCTCCCTGTCCTTCCTGCCTACACCCTCCCTACCATCTCCGTCTTACGCAGTGAAATCTCACATACTTCCGTGACGATCGTTTCTGAGATTATGATGCGGAATAATTTCGAAGCGGCAATGGATAGGGCTCACGGTCGCGCCCCTGCCCCCACCCGAACGGCAAAAGAGAAGCCACGCGCCGCTTCGGCACGTGGCAACCCTAGTGCTTAACTAAAACCTAAAACCTAGCACCTAAAACCTAACGCCTTCTCCTTCGAAGGGCGAGGAGCGCGCCGCCGACGAGCAGCAGCAGTCCGCTCGTCGGCTCCGGCACGGGCGCGGGGTTCCACGCCAGGCCCGCCACATTGTACGCCGTGTGGTTGACCAAGGGCGAGGAGACCAGCGCCGACGCCGCGAGCAGGTCCTTGTAGGTGACTGTCCCGCTCGTGAAGTACGAGGTCGCCTCCGCCATGATCTCCCAGCGGAACGCCGACAACGCCGAATCGTCCACCGTGAAGTAGAGGCTTCCGCCGCCGATGCCGGCGGCGCTGATCACGCCATCCGACAACGTCAGCTCGATCTGCCCCAGATACGTGTTGTCCTGGTAGGCCCCGATGAAGAGCTTCCCTTCTCCCACCTTCTTCTTGGCCGCCGCATAGGCCGACTTGAACGTCTCGGAACCGCCGTCCGACGAATCGACGCACCAGTAGAGCGTGCCGGCCCGCAGCGACGCACATGCCGCCAGAACCGCAAAGGCAAACAAAATTCTACGAAACTTCATGTTCTGACTCCTTTCAGCCGTTAGCGCGGAAGCGTGAGGGTGAATGAATCCGTTCCCGCGTGCATGTACCACACGGCATAGCCGCCCTTCAGGACGGGGGCGTCACTCGTCTTGAACGTAATCGTCTTCGTGGTCGCATCCATTTCCTGCCAGTACTCGATCCACTTCGACTTCGTTTCATCGTAGCGAATCTCGTGCCACGCTTCGCCGTCTTCGTTCAGGACGCGGATCGTGTCCTTCCGCACGGCCTTGCCCTTCCAGTCGGTCTCGTTGAGCTTCCAGTCGGACGGCACGCCGATCAGTGTGGCGGAGGGTTTGCCGTCCGCCGCCGCCGCCGGAATCGTCACCGTCGCCGCCGTCGCCGGGACGTCCCCGACGAGGCGCACCGGCTTCGCGTCGCTCGCCGCGACCTTGCGCACAATCCAGAAGCCGCGTCCGCACGTGATCACCCGATCCGCCGCCGCCGGGCTCGTCGTCTCCGTCGCCTTTCCGGACGCGGACACCTCGACCGTCTTCACGGCCGTCCATTTCCCGTCCGTCCCCAGCGTGTAGACATCGTACTGCTTCCGCTCGGGATCGTAGGCGTAGAGTTCGTCGCCCTCGGCGAGCGTCGCCGTCTGGACGATGTTCGCGACCGTCAGCTCCGTCGCGCCCGTCCCCGTGTACGCCGCCGCGAGCGGCAGATACTCCCGGCTGTCGTCCTTAATCGTCGTGAGCCCGATCACGTTCTGTCCCGTCACCGTCTCCGTCGCGGCGGATGCCGAGGCGCCCGCCCAGACCGCGCACGCGGCGCAGGCCGTCCATTTCAGAATCGTCTTCATCTTCTACCCCTCCTTGCTGAAATCAGTTGAGCGGATTGCGCCCCACGCGGAAGAATTGGGACGTGGCGTTCGGGTCGCGCGGCACGCGCAGCTCGATGACCGCCCCCTTCGCCGCCGCGCCCGAGACGGGGCGGGACGCATGCGCGTCGTCGTCCGCCGCCGGCGTCCTCCCCGCCGAGACGGCGTAGTCGAGCGCGCCGTCCGTGTTCGCAACGGTCAGCACGACCGCGTCGCCCTCCACGCGGATGCCCGTGATCTTCGGCGACGGCACATCCGTCCCCACGGCGGAGGCCGCATAGACGGGTTTCTCGCCCGTCCCGCCCGTCGCCGAGGCGAAGGGCGCGGCGGCGGTCGTCTCGACCGAGACGCCCTCCGTCACGCACGTCGAACCCTGCACGCGGGTGGTGCCCGCCACCGCCGCCGTGCCGTCCGCCGCCCAGGCGCGCGTGTCGAGCAGGTGGAGCGAGAGGACGCCGTTCGCCAGCCATCCCTTCAGGATGAGTGGATCGACCACGAACTTGATCGACTCACACCGTCCGCCCTTCGCGAGCGGCGCCGCGTAGAGGACCGAGGCGTTGCCCCGGTCCACCGGCGTGCCGTCCACGTTGAACCCCGCGAACGCCGTCCCGCTGCGCGTCCACACGAGGGCGTACACCTCGCCGTCGAGGACGGTCGTGCCGTCCGCGTACCGGTCGGGGCCCTTCGTCGAGAACCCGATGATCCCCGCGTCCTCCGAGACCGCCGCAGCAGCCGAGCCGCCCAGCAGGGCCGCGCACACGAGCGCGCGCAGCGCCGTCTTCATCCTGTTCCTGTTGCTCTTCATCTTGTCTTCCCCCTCCCTGCCTTAGTTGCCCTCGGCGGACGTGACCGTCACGTCCACGCGGTAGAACTTGTAGGTCGTGCCCGTAAGCGGAATCGCGAGGCCGTCCCGTTTGTCGGAAGTCGCCACCTGCGTCCACACCGTGCGGTCGTTCGAGCCCATGAGGACGTACGCCACCGTCACGTACCCGCCCGTCACGAGCGGCGAGGCGGAGGCGTCCGCGTTCGCCACGGTGAGCGGAATCGCCTCGTTCGTGCCCTGCCCGGCCGTCGCGACGACCTTCGCGTCCTCCTTGCGCGGATCGAGGCCGAAGAGGTAGCACTGCCACTTCGCAAGCCCGTTCTCGGCCTTCTCCTCCAGCGCCGCCGTCGTCCAGGTGGACGCATCCGCGCCGATGTTGTCCGCGAGCCAGGCGTCCGGGAACGGCATTTCCTTCTTCTTGCCGCCGAGCGTGACTCCAATCTGCGTAATCGCCGGACCCACCACGTAGTAGAGCGTACCGTCGATCGTCTGCTGGACGGTCTTGCAGCCGTCGGCGAGGTAGTCCTTCTCGACGTCGGTACTGAACGCGCCGCCGCTGATGGAGACCGTCACCGTGCCGGACTTGTCGGCGTTCGGGTCTTTCGCGTAGAACCCGCACGGGCCCTTGAACGTACCGTCGGTGATCGTGACCGTGAGGTCGTTGCCGACCGTGTGCTTCACCGCCGCGACCGCCGCACCCGTCGTCGTGATGCCGTTGTTGTCGTTCGTGAAGTTGAATGCCGCCGCCGTCGATTCAATCACGCTCGTGCCCGAGACGTTGAGGACGCCGGCCCGGACCTCGATGCCGCTCACACCGCCCGTGACGTTGGAATCCTCCACCGTCAGCGTCCCCGCGCCGGGGAAGTAGATGCCCGTAGCCTTTTCGGACAGCACCGCGCTTTTGTTCTTCAACGTGACCGTGTTCCCGCTCGTCGTGCCGTTCGCGTAGATTCCGAGCTTGTCGTCACCCGTCGTTTTCACGGAGACCCCATCGAGCGTCAAGGACTTGTTCGAGCCGCAGACCGCCGCACCGTACTGGGAGGTCTCGATCATGCCGTTCGAGATCTCCAGCGTCTTGACCGCCGTACCCTCGGACGGTTTCGCATCGTTACCCATCACGATGGCGGCACCCGCACCGTACGGAAAATGCTTAATCGTGTGCCCATCCAGATTCAGCTTTGCCGAACCAAAGGCGCATGTCTCCGGCACCTTGATCGCGCCGTCGGTGTCCGTGCAGTACCAATTGTTCAGCAGCGTGACCTCCGAACCGTTTGCATGGGTGAACGCCGTTTCCGTCTCACCGTAGATCCACTGCTTTTCACCCTCCGTGACGAGCAGACCGCCCTTCGTCATCTTCTCGCAGGGAAACGCCGTGCGCGCGCCCGTGCCGAGGACGACACCGCCGTAGCGGCTGGTATTCCCACTCGTCAGCGTCAGGTTCTCGCCGAAGACAACCTTCAGCGTCTTCGAGAGGTCGCCCGTCATCTCCGCACGGACACACGTGGCATCCTGTGCCTTCGCGACAATCGTGCCGTTCTTCACCGTCACGGTGTTGTCGGATGCCGTGCTCTGGTTGAAGGAAAGAGCCGAAGAGAGCCCCCCGGTCGCGCCCGTGTACGTGAGCGTCTTGCCGCCGAGATCGACCGTCACGTTCTTCGCCGAGAACGAGAGGGACTGCGAACCCGTATGGTCCACCTTCAGCGTCAGCGTATCGCCGTCCGCCACCGCCCGAACGGCTTGTTCGACCGTGCGGTAGGGAGTCTCCGTACCGTCATGGGTGACAATCGCCACCGCGTTCTCGACCGTCAACTTGACAATCTCGTAAAGCCCACTCTCCGCATCCAACTGGCACAGCAAGTCGCTACCGGGGAGGCTCTTGGAAATGTCCGTTCCCACGAGCAGTTTGTCCTTGCCCTGCGAGACAGGCTCTTTAACCGTCATCTTGTCCCAGTCCAAGAATTTCTGGACGATACCGCTGAACAGGTACACCGTCGCCGCATTGACAGAATAGCCAGGCTCGAAGTCAATGGAGGGAATCGTCACATCCCCGACCACGCCACCTTCGCGGCCAATCGTCACCGTGCAACTTCCACCGCCGATGGCGAGCGCCGCCGCCGTCCCTCCGGGCGTCAACGTACCGCCCGAAACCGTGATTGTGTTGTAGGGACCAGAGTACACGGCGTTACCATTCTTTCCAATGATCGTTCCATCGGAGATGTTGATCGTACTATAGGCGTTCAGACAGTGAATTCCCCCCTTGCTTCCAACGATCTCACCGCCACTCACGTTCACTGTGGCACGCGCAACCGCATTCACTTTAATGGCACCGTCCGCATGGTTCGCCGTGCGAATCGACTCAATCCGGCCACCCGCGATGTTCACGGTTGAGTAACTGTCATTCTTGAACTCAATAGTCGCGTAATACGATGCCTTTGACGAATTGGACGCAAGCGTACCACCGTTCACCGTCAGGACGCCACCCTCCATGAAAATGACACGTCCGCTGGAAGAATCCGTCACCGTGTTCTCGATGCGGCCCTCGCCCGTCGCGTCGTTGACCGTGAGGTCGCCACCCTTTGCAATGGTGATGAACTGATTGACCGTGCTGCTGATGGTCTTGCCGTTCAGGTCAAGGACAACCGCCTTGGCGATGGTCTGCTTTTCCGTCAGCACAACATCCGCGAGCATCTTCACCGTCGCGCCCGCGTCCGCCGCCGCGAGGGCGGCCTCCAGCGTCTCGTAGCCGGTGGTGCCAATCGCGGCGACATACGCGCCCTCCTTCACGCCGTAGGTGCCGTCGTCGTTCGCCGTCGGGATGAAGCCCGCCGCACAGTACGCCTCGTCAATCGCCGTCGCGAACGTGCCGCCGGAAATGGCGATGTTGGCCGGCTGATCGGCCACCATGAACGCCCCCTTGAACATGCCCTCCTCGATATCGAGCTGGCGGGACTGATTATCGCCAATCGTACCGCTGATTTCGACGTCGCCCTCGATCACGCTTGCGCCCTTGACCGTGACATGCACCGACGGATAGCTCGCATAGCGGCACACGTCGAACGCAAAGGGGCCGAGCTTCGTTCCCTTCCCCGCCACAATGGTCGATCCGTCGATGACGATCTCGCCATTGTTGTTGGAGAGGGTGTAGCAAGTCTCGTCACCGCCCTTGACGGTCATCTGCTCCAGCGTCAAATCGCAGTAGTTCTGGATCAGAATCGCCGGGGCGCCCTTCCAGTCCGTTCCGGCCCCCGCCGTCGCGGTCGCACCGACAATCGTACCGTTCTTGAAGGTGATCTTGTTGCCCGCGTTCAGCTGGAAACCGTTGCTCACGGTGCCCGAACTGCCAACGAGGAGTCCGCCGACCGTGTAGGTGTGACCGCCAAAGTCAACCGTCAACCCCGTCTTGAAGGTGTTGGGAGCAATCGCGATGCCGTCGCCGTTCACGTCCGCGAGTAGCTTAACGGTTTCGCCGTCCTTCGCCGCCGCAATCGCGTCGGCGAGGGTCGCGTAATCGATGGCGCCAATCGCGGCGACAGGCTTCGCGGCGACATAATACATCGTCTTCCCGTCGATATCCTTCGCGCGAAGTTCCAAGTTCGACGGCAGGAACTTAGCTGCCGTGTCGTCCGCAAACCGAAGGACATCTTCGGATGTCGCTTGAACGTTGAAGACAATCGTCCCCGGTGTAATCGAATAGACAGGCCCCGCAATCGTGCCGCTGTTCACCGTGACAGCCGGAACATCCAACTTGTAGCCGTTGTCATCCATCTTGATGCCCGCGACGCTCACGACATCCGCCGCCCCGTCTGCCGCGCCGATTGTGACAGAAGCCGTGCCAGTAGCCCGAAGGCCGTATGCCGCCTTGATGTCACCCGGGTCCACAACACGCGCGGAAATTGATCCGCCCGTAATGGCCGTCGTCGAACCACCATAGACATCCACGCCGTGAAGGCCGCCAACGATCTCGCCGCCTTCGACCGTCAACGTGACGTTCTCACCGGCAACGATTGCGCGTCCATTTGTGGAAGACTCCGGCACAAACACCTTTCCGCCCTTGATGTTGATTGCATACGGCCCGTCCTTTTCGTGGTTCGTGTTGATGGCCACGGACTGAAGATCGGTCTTGTGCGGGTTGGCCTCGACCGTCCCGCTCACAAGCGTCAGCGCCGCTGCACCATACCCATCAAGGCAAATCGTGTATGGATCCCTGCTGCCCTTGTAGCCATTCGCGACCTTACCCGTCTTTTCCGCGCTCGAATCCTGGATCGTCACATTCGCCCCACTGCCAAGGAAGAGCGTCCGTAACGCCGTGCCTGTGAGCGTCTTGCCGTTCAGGTCGAGCGTCAGTTCCTTGCTGATGGACTGTTTTGACGCGAGCGTAATGTCCGCGAGCAGCGTGACCGTCTCGCCCGCCTGCGCCGCCTTGACGGCCTCGGAAAGGGTCGCGAAGTTCACGGACACGCCCGTGGCGTTCGTGACGGACGCGACCTCCTCGGTCGTCTTCAGCGTGATCTTTTTGGTCGTCTTCCACGCCAGCGCATCCCCATCCCCGGTGGCCACCTCTTCGCCCGCCGCGTTCTTCACGGTCGAGCCCGCCGGCAGACCGACGTAAGTCACTTCCGTCGGCGCCAAGTACTCCGCCGTGTAGAGAGCCGCCGTTTCGTTGCTCTTTTTGTTTTCGTCGATGACGAGATCGAACTTGGCGTTCGCGCCGAAGTAGAGGCCCACGTTCTTGGTCGAGGTGTCACCCGCCTGCGGCGTGATGTCGAACGTGTTGCCCGTCGCCGTCACGGTCGTCGCCATCTCCCACTGCGCGATGCGCTCGAACTTGACCGGGCGCGTGCTTGTCACCGTGTTGTTCTCAAAGGTAATCTTCGTGAGCGAACGGAAGCCCGTGCCCTGGCCCTCGTTGTCGTCCTTCGTCCAGTTGCCGTAGGCGGGACGGATCCACGTCGGGTTCGAGTTGTTCGGGCTCGTCGTGTTCACGTAGTCGTCGAACGTACACCCGTTGAACGCGAGTTCCTGCGAAGCGATCGCGCCGACGATGATGCCATCGAAGGTGCAGCCGTTGAACGTAAGGCCGCCGAGCTGGCTCCACGGCGACGTGTAGAGCTGGTAGTCGAAACTCAGCACGTTCTTGAACGCCGTCCCCTTGAACGTCACCTTCGTGTAGGCCGGCACGGCGAGGAGGAGGCTCGTCCCGATTTTGTCGATATCCTTGTAGCCCGTCACGCCGCTCGTGATCGTGCCGCCCACGAAGACGACCGCGTGGCC
Source organism: uncultured bacterium (assembly GCA_900547945.1). Lineage (GTDB taxonomy): Bacteria > Verrucomicrobiota > Kiritimatiellia > RFP12 > UBA1067 > RUG572. The sequence continues at coordinate 4,878 of URIT01000070.1, read as the reverse complement.
GTTCGCGCCGTCGTTCTTTTCGCCGAGACACCCGTTCTCGCCATAGGCGTTCAGCTTCGAGTGGTCGGGGACCTGTCCGGGCGTGTCGTCCCGCACGCCGTTGCCGAGTACGCCGTCCTTCTCGTAGGTGTAGTCGCCGACGTTGACGTACAGCGTGCCGCCGAGGCGTTCCTGCGCCGCGCTGTACTCCGCGCGCGTCATCGCCGCGAACTGTTCGCGCGAGTACGGGCAAGCCTCCGTGCCGAGCTTGGTCGCGTAGTCATCGATGAACACACCCTCGACGACGGTGTTTTCGCCCCAGTTGTTGCCGGATGCCGTGATGCTGTCGGCAGCGTTCACGGGAAGCGTTGTCGCCTTGACGATTTCCCGCTTGCCGGTCGCCTCGTCCAGCTTGCCGCTGTTGCCATCCGCCGTGTTGCCCGTAATCGTAACAGTCGTCCCCATGCCGACGTTGTTGAAGCGGATGATGCGGTCGCCGATGTTCTTGAACGTGTTGCCCGTGATGACGACTTTGCCGTGGTTACAGGGACCCTTGTCTCCACCCTGGCTCTGAATGGCAATGGCATTGTGTCCGGTCTGGGTGAACGTGGAGTCCTTGACGGTGATGCCTTTCACCTGCATCGTGTAGACGCCCTGGGAGCAAGTCTTGAATGTGCAGCCCTCGACCACGAGGTTCTTCACATTGCCGTTGTTGTTTTCATTGTAGTAGCGGATGGCCTGGTTGCCATCAGCCGTCGTACCGAGGTCGAATGTGCAGTCCTTGAACGTGAAGCCATCGTAGACTGTCGTGGACTCGGAGGTGTTGATATCCGTCTTTGCCTTGAAGGTCAAGCCCTTGAACGTGATGTTCTTCAGGATCGCGCGTTTGTAGTAGCAGCTCCCCTCCTTGACCCACGATCCCGTATCCCGCACATAGTCGTAGACGGGAGCCGTACCTACACCTGCGTAGATGTGCGCACCGCCATCGGCTTCAAAGTTCTTGACGGTCACACCCTCATTCGCCGTGAAGGTGACGTTCTCAACCGTCCGCTCGTAGTAGCACGATTCCGTCCATCCCGACTGGTTCTTGTAGGCGATGAAGTCCGCATACGACAGCGCCTCGCCGGCGTGGCTGCCATGGCGGTAGACCGTCTTGCTCCCGTCGTACTTAGAGGCGCGGCCCAGGATGAGCGTATCGTTGATCGACTCCGTGAAGTTGATCGTCTTGCCGTCAATCGGACCATACGCGCCGTCCAGCACATACTGCGCCTGCGCCGCCGTGACGTCCACCACCTCGCCGTTCATGTCGGGGGTCACCGGAAGCGCCTCCGCCTTGCCCGAGGTCGCATAGCCGAGCGTGCGCGGATCGACCGGCAGCAGCTTTGCGACGCTCGTTTCGAGCGTGCCCTTGGCGGGAGACGCAGCCGTGGCCTTCTTCGTCTCGTCGACCGTTCCGTCCTTGTTGTAGTAGCCCGGCTTCTGCGCCTGGATGTTCGCCGCCGTGTTGACAACCTTCAATTCAACGTCGTTCGACGCCTGACCCGTCCGGCCGTCGCCGAGGAGGATGTCGCCGTTCGCGCCGACCGTGCCCGCAAACGCGCAGCCCGTCACCTCGGCCGACTGCGTGCCCGTGCCGCTGTTGACGAGGCGAAGCGGCGCGGCGAACTGCTTCCAGTCGCCGGTGTCACCGCAGTTCGTGAACGTGCAGTTCTCGACCGCGACCGTCTGCGTGCCGTTCGCCTTGTGGTTGATGTTGAACGGAACCTGGCCGTCCGTGAAGGAGCAGTTCACCGCCTTGATCGCGCCGTCTGCGTTCGAGTAGACGGCGGTCGCCTTCGTGAGGAAGTCGCAGTCCGTGAGCGTGATGTTGTTGACGCCCGTCGTGCCCGAGATGTAGACGCGCTGGAGATTCGTCTTGCCCTCAAGGGCCTTGCCATCGCAGTCGGTCAGGTTGACCGTCACCGTGTGGGTCGTGTGACGCTCGCCCCACACGCCGAGGTTGTCCAGTTCGTAGGCCGTGATCGTAATGTCCTTGTCGAGGCACACGCCGTCCGTCGCCTGTGCGCCCGTCGCGCGGCTGAACGTGTAGGTATCGACTTCCAGATCGCACTCGCCGCCCGAAAGGTAGGCGTCGTTGCCGTAGATCGTGAGGTCGTCCGCGACATGTCCGTGGGTCATCGTGCCGACATCCGCGCCCGGACGGCAGACAATCGTGATCGCGCCCGCATTCGCCTTGTACGCCGCCGTCAGCGCTTCCGTCAGCGTTGTCGCAAAGCCGCTCTGCGTACCCGCCGCCCAGTAGACCGGCGTTGCCGCGTCCCAGGCGTTTTCGTTCAGGAGCGTGAGCGTGTGGTTCTCGGCGGAAAGCACCGCGATCGCCGCCGCGAGGGTGGTGTACCCCGTCGTGCCGACCTGCGCGACATAGTGCTGAACCTCATTGTTCACGGCGGTGGAGGTGATATACGCCGTCGAGCCCTTCACGCCCTTCGTCGTGTCAACGGTCTCGGCAACCGTGTTGTCCGTCGCATAGGTCAACTTGAGGTTGTCGGACGTAAACTCCTTGTCGTTCGCCTTTGCGTCGTCATAGATGAGATAGCCCGTGCCCGTCACCGTATTGCCGGAGATGGAGACCACGGGAACCACACCGAGCGTCAGCAGCTTCTCGTGAAGCGTGATGGCGTTGCCGCCCGTCAATTCAAGCGTGTTGCCAACGATGTTCGCCGTGGCGAGGCTGCTCAACTGGATGCAGGAACGGCCCGTGTCCGTCACCGAGATCGTGTTCCCCTCGATGGTCGCATGGACGTTCGCGTGGTCTATATTAATACCACGTGCAAAGCCAGCAATCGCATTATCCTTAATGACAAGGTTGTTACCGCCCTTGCACTGGGCGAAGATGGCGTAGGCGTTCGAATCACCGGAGTAATTCGAACCGTCAAAGACGCAGTTGTGGATGCTGTACGTCATCTTACCTTGGTTCTCGAAGTTGTCGTAGACGTACAGGCGGCCACGGAACGTACAGTTCTTGATCTCCATCTCGGCGGAGGCGACTTCGTTCTCCGTGTCACTTTCCGTCGCCCGCGTAGCGGACGCACCAACCGTCGTGGAGGTCGTCGAAGTGAATTCGATATTGTCGATGGTCAGCTTGCCGGAGGCCGTGAACATGCTTGCGTAGCCGCCCGCGACGTAGGCCTGGACGTTACCATCCGTCAACTTCGCCTTACCGTCTGCCCCGTCTACACCGATGATGCTGTAGCTCGTGCGGGAAATCTGGTGGTTGCCGCCAACCGTGCAGTCAATCTGGTTGCCGCTCGACTGCAGGGACGTGAAGCCAGCCAACGTACCATGGATGTAAAACCGCACCTCGCTCACGGAGCCGGACCTTCCGGTATACTTGTAGAGCGGAGCGGTGTTGTCCGTCACGTCCAGGTACTCCTTCTCCTTCCCCTTCTTCCACGTTACACCGAACAGGGCCATGTAGGCTTCGTTCGCGGCCTTGCAGGTCTCGTACTTCTTCTGTTCGTACAGGGCCTTGGCTGCCACAACGTCTTCATTCGCCACATTGTCGCCGAAGACGAGTTCAAGCGTCACATAGTTGACAAGTTCTGTCTTCTCGACCACGCCGTAGACCGTGTTGCCGTCGGCATCGGTCTTCGCCGTGACCGTGAAGCCGTCGGCGCAGTAGTCGGACGGGACCTCGGCGGTGAACATACCGCCCGTGATGTTGAACTCGGTCTTGGCCGTTCCCGGTTCCTTGTTCGCCGTAATTGCGAAACTCCCCGAAATCTTCGAGCCGTTCGCGGTAACCGTCACCTTCTGATCGTCCGACGATCCTTCGATGTCCTTCTGGAAAAGACCCTTCGGGCAATTCGCAACGGAAACTTCCGCAAATTTGACCGTTGCCGCCTTGGAAACCACAATGGCGGCCTTCTCCGTCAGCCCGCTGAATGCCGTCCCCTTCACTTCCACGGACGGTGCCGTTGCCGGCGTCCCCTCCGTGTACACCTTCATGCCGCGCGTACCGGTGAACACACCACCGTCCATCTCAACCGAGCCCCCGTAGATCCACAGGTTGTAGAGCCCCGTCGTTTCATTCGCGAACATGCAATTCGTGTAGACGGTCTTACCGTACTGGTTATTGCACGCTCCATTGGGGAACGTGCAGTTTTCGTAGGTGACCGTGTTTTCCGCCGCGCCCGTGTTGCGGAGCCACGTCGTGAAGTAGTTCGTGCTGTGGCCGTAGTCACCGCTCCATTTCGGGTTCAGCTTGCTCAGTTTCAGGTTCCTGAAACTGACATCGATGTCGTACTGTTGGTCCGCCAGAATCGCGAGATCACCCGCGATGCAGATCTCGGCGTCTTCCGTCTTACCGACAAAGGCGACCTTCTTCACGTTCGAAAGACCGCTCTTCAGCACCTGGATCCAACCCGTTGCGGAAACTTCTGCCTTACCACAGATCTCATACGTGACAACGCCGTCAACCGGTTCAGCCGCAGCAATCGCGGCCTCCAGCGTCTCGTAGCCTGTCCCGTTCACCGTGGCGACGGCGGCCGCCTGTGCCCCAAGCGCCGCGAACGCGAACAAAAACATCGCTCTTCGCGCGGTCTTCGCGAATGACGCCCGATTCAGTCTTCCAATCTTCATGGATTCAGTGTACCCCCTCTGGTTTTTGGAGAAAACGTGGCATAGTTTACTTCACGAGACGCCTCCCGGCTGACTGCTCAAAAATTTGAACAGCATTTTTTTCGAGCGCGCAAGGGATGCGGGAGGGCCGCGCGTGTCACGGCCGTGGCGGCGGGCGGCCGAGGACGTCCGCCCCTACCACGCTCCGCGCCTCCTCGCCGGTTCCCGTCCCTGCACCTTGGCAAAGACCGATTGTGGCGTAGCCCGGTATTCCGGGCG
>URIT01000069.1 GCA_900547945.1 uncultured bacterium | reverse complement strand
TGGCGACCAGTCGCATCTACCTGTTCCGAAAAAACACGGTGCGCCTGGGCTGGGGGAACTTTGCCCGGAAACGGCCTCGCGGCGGGCAGAACCGACGTCCCGGACGGCGCAAGGGGCGATTTTGGGAACAACTAAATGCACATTCGGAACAACTCAATACGACCATGTGCCGTCAAGGCACAGTTTTAGTCGCATTTACTCTGACAAGTCACCACATGTTGAAGGTCGATCGCTCCATGTCCGTGTTACCCATCCTGTACGTATACAGGCGACATGGGTAAGACGCACATCAAGTCATCTATTGCTCTGGCAGTGAAAAGGGTTGATAAATTTCGATGATTGATGCTCTCGCGCGGCCTACGGCTACCCTCCGAAGCAAGCTTCTGCGGCGCATTCCCGCTCCGCAGACTACATCTGGCTTCGCAGAAGCCAGTCACAAAACAATCACTTACAGGGTCGTGAAGTGCGAATGTTGCAACCTTGGGCAAAAACATTCTGCGGAGCGGTAGCGAGAGCTGCACGAATCGGAGTTATTTTCAAACTGGGGAAAATCAACCTAATTTATTGCCGTATCTATAAGGCACCTGGGGAGGGTCGCGCTCCTGCGCGACCGAAGAGGGTTGCGAACGGACGCGACACGCGCGTCCCTCCCTGCCCCTCTTGCCCAAGCCAGCACACGAGGCCGACGCACACGCCAGAACGCCACGCGCCGAGGCGGCGCGGGTACAGCGCGCGCCAAGCCCGTTGTACACGGAGAGGACGTATGTCAACAAAACGGATGCCCGGGAGAATCCCGGACGCCCCGTTCCATGCGGGCCGCGTGGCCTACGCCTTGATCGGGCTGTACTTCGGCACGAGGGCCTTCATCAGGCACCACGCGACGAGGTAGGCCACCGCGCAGCAGCAGAACACGATCATGTACCCGGCGGGCTTGCCCGCGAAGCCGGCGAACGTGAACGCGCTCCCCTGCGCCTCCGCGTAGGTGAAGAGCGAACCGGCGCACTTGTTGATGACGAAGGAGCCGATGCCGCCCGCCATCGCGCCCATGCCCGTCACGGAGGCGATCGTCGACTTCGGGAACATGTCGCCCACCGTCGAGAAGATGTTCGCGCTCCACGCCTGGTGGCCCGCCGCCGCGAGGCCGATGAGGACCGCCGGGAACCACACGCTCACGCCCGCGAGCGGCTGCGTGACGAGCGCGGCGAGCGGGAAGAACGCGAAGATGAGCATCGCGCGCATCCGGCACATGTAGGGGTTGCCGCCCATCATCCCCCCGTTGATGAAGAACGTGGGGAGCTTGCAGCCGTAGATCGAGACGACCGTCACGATCAGGTAGAGCGTGAAGATGAGCGCCTGGCCCATGCCCGTCGTGGGGCCGTGGCCCTGCTCCTTGAAGTAGGCGGGAGCCCAGAAGAGGTAGAACCACCACACGCCGTCCGTGAAGAACTTGCCCACGATGAAGCTCCAGGTCTGGCGGTAGGCGAAGCATTTCAGGAACGGGATCGGCTGTTCTTCGGCGTGCGCCGCCTCGGGCTTCGCCGCCGCGTCGGCCTGTTCGTCCTGCGAGATGTACGCAAGCTCCGCCGCGTCCACGTGTTTCGACTGCTGCGGCTTCGTGTAGAGCCACTGCCAGAAGAACATCCAGACGAACCCGGCGCCGCCGATGATGATGAACGCCATCTCCCAGCCGCACCACTTCGCGAGCGGGGGGATCGTGAGCGGCGCGGCGAGCGCGCCCACCGAAGCGCCCGAGTTGAAGATCGACGTCGCGAACGCGCGGTCCTTCTTCGGGAAGTACTCGGCCGTCACCTTGATGGCGGCGGGGAAGTTGCCGGCCTCGCCGAGCGCGAGGACGGCGCGGCAGGCGAGGAAGAGCCACACGGAGACGCCCGCGATCGCCGCCGCCGCCGCGCTGCCGGCCTCGACGGCGCGGAGGGCCGCGACGGACCCGATGCCGTCCATGAACCAGCACGTCGCGATACCGCACGCCGCGTGGAGGCACGCGCCGAGCGACCAGACGAAGATGGCCCACTGGTAGCCCTTCTTCGTGCCCATCCAGTCCACGAACTTGCCGGCGAAGAGACAGGCCGTCGCGTAGATGAGGGAGAACCAGGCCGTGATCGTGCCGTAGTCGGCGTCCGTCCAGTGGAACTCGGGCTTGATGAAGTCGGGGAACGTCAGGGACAGCACCTGCCGGTCGAGGTAGTTCACCGTCGTCGCCACGAACAGCAGCGTACACATCACCCAGCGGAATCGCGTCATCTTCGTCTCGCTCATTTGTCCGTTCCCTTCTTCGCGGCGGTTTTCGCCGTCTTCGTCCTTGCGGTTGCGTTCTTGCCCAGAAAGTCCTGCACGCGCTCCATCGTCTCGGCGCTGAGGATGTGTTCCATCAGGCAGGCGTCCTTCTCGGCGGTCTCGTCGCACACCCCGAGCTTCAGCAGGAACGCCTTCAGCACCCTGTGGCGGCCCAGCACGTGCGCGGCGACGCGCGCGCCCTTCTCCGTCAGCTCGATGTTGCCGTAGGGCTCCTGCGTCGCGAGGCCGAGCTTCTTCAGCTCGCCGATCGCCTTCACCACGCTCGGCATCTTGACGTGGAGCGCGAGCGCCACGTCCCGCACGCGCGCGGCGCCCTTGGCGTGGATGAGGACGTGGATCTCCTCCAGGTAGTCTTCAAGCGACTTCGTCATGTCGTCACCGGGACCTCGCGGGTCGGATTGCGCTTCGCGAACTCCTTCGCGAAGGCGCGGTAGGCCTCGGCGCCACGGCAGGAGGGGTCGTAGAACACGACCGGCTGGCCGTAGCTCGGGGCCTCGCTCGTGCGGACGTTGCGCGGAATCATCGTCTCGAAGACCTTGTCCCCGAAATGCTCGCGCACCTCCGCGATGACATCCTGGGAAAGGCGCGTATTCGCGCTCACCATCGTCATGAGGATGCCGTTGAGCCCCAGGGCGGGATTCGCGCCGTTCGCCTTCAGGCGCGCGATGAGGTCCTGCATCACGCCCAGGCCCTCCAGCGCGTAGTATTCGGCCTGCATCGGCACGAGGATGCCGTCCGCCGCCGCGAGCGTGGCCGTCATGAGGATGCCGAGCGAGGGCGGGCAGTCGAGGAGGATGTAGTCGAAGACGTTCGCGTCGCGGATCGCCTGCAGCACGTTCCGCACCACCTGCAGACGGTCGGTCCGCTGGGCGAGGTCGATCTCGCAGCCGGAGAGGTTGACCTCGGAGGGGATGACGTTGAGGTTTTCGTACGGCGTGGGCTGGATCATGTCCGCAATCTGCCGCTGCCCGATCAGGCAGGGGTAGAGGGAAATCCCCTCCTGCGGCTGGAGGCCGAGCCCCGTCGTCGCGTTCGCCTGCGGATCGAGGTCGATCACGAGCACCGTGCGGTGCTGCTTCGAGAGCGCCGCCGCCAGGTTCACCACCGTCGTGGTCTTGCCCACGCCGCCCTTCTGGTTGGCGACCGCCACCACCTGCGTCTTGATCTTCGTCTCCATATCCTACGCATGCCTCACAAGTTTGAAGAACCGGTCCTGATAGCGGTCGAAGACGCCCTTCCGGCGCAGAAACGCCCCCAGCTCCGTCACGAGCCGGGGATTCGCCTGGGCCTTCGCGAAGGCCGCCTCCACTTCGCCCTGCAGCTCGGGCGCGAGCAAATCCAGCGACGCCCGCCGCTCGGCCGCCTCGAACTCGCGCACGTTGACGGGCGCGGAGGCGTTGACGTGCAGCCAGAAGAAGTGGACGAGCGACACGTCCCACGGTGCATCGACGCCCTGGATCACCGCCGCGAACGCATCGTTGGAGCCCGCCACGTCCGCCAGAACGCGCGCCGTCACCGCCTCCAGCGAATCCGTCACGACCTGTTCGGAGAAGGCCTCCTGCGAGAGGCGGTAGCCGTACTGGAGAATCCGGATCGAGTCGCGGTGCTGCTTCAGGAAGTCAAGATACTGCCGCGCCTGCTCGCCGAAGCCCTCCAGGCTGTCCTCGGCATACGCCTCCGGCGTGATGATTGCCGGCTTGTGCGCCTCCAGCCGTCCCTCCCGCACGCGGACCTTGCCGGGATCGTCCGGCAGTTCCGCAAGGTGGCGGTAGTTGATGCGCGTCTCGCCGAAGGTTTCGAGGGTGCGCGACGGCGCGCGCACCACCTTGGTGTGGTGCACGGCATACCAGAAGTCAAACTGCCTTGTCCCTTGTTGCATTTTCCGCTCATGATAGCAGATATCGGGGAGGGAAACAAGGTCGAATTCGGCGTCCCGCAATTGACGCCCGGCTGCGTCCGGGCGTATACTATGGGACCTGCAATCGATTCCCCAAGCCGGAGCGACACACCCAACATGGACCTTCGTGAACTTTTCGATCAAATGCCCCTCCGCGACTGGCTGGCCGCCGCGCGCGAGCGGGAACTGGACTACTGGGCCGAGACGAACCGGTTCTGCGGACGCTGCGGCACGCCGCTCGCGCGCCATCCCGACCCCGCCGAACGCGCGATGTGCTGCCCGAAGTGCGGCCTGCGCGCCTACCCGCAGATGACGCCGGCGGTGATCGTACTCGTCAAGAAGGGCGACACGATCCTCCTCCAGCGCAACACGCACTACAAGCTGCCGCACTGGAGCCTCGTCGCCGGGTTCCTCGATCCGGCCGAAAACCTCGAAGAGGCCGTCCGGCGCGAAATCCGCGAGGAATCCTCACTCGAAGTCGGCCACATCCGCTACTTCGGCTCGCAGATCTGGCCCTTCCCCTCGAATGTCATGATCGGCTTCGTCGCGGACTGGGTTTCCGGCGAGCCGACCCCCGACGGCGAGGAGATCGTGGCGAGTGGCTGGTTTGGCCGCGACAACCTGCCCCTCCTCCCCAAGAGGATCTCCCTCGCCCGCCGCCTCGTCGACGCCTGGCTCGACGGCCGCATCTAGCGCGCGTCAGTCCGCAAGGGGCTTCCCGCGGAAGAAGAAGGCCGGCGTCGGCGCGCCGGGCGCGCGCGGCGTCGCGGAGAACGCGGCGACCTTGCCGTCCTTCACCGCGAGCCGCACCTCGAAGCCGCCGGGCGCCGGCAGGCGGAAGGAATAGTCGCGCCAGTCCGCCGGCACGCCCGCCGCGAGGTGGACGCCGCCCTCCATGTCCGCCACGAGCAGCTGGCAGATCGCGTAGAGGACGTTGCCCGCCGCCGTCATGAACCACGGCCGGTACTCCGAGACGCCCGGCTCGTTGATCTCCCAGTACTCGCCCCAGCACCCCGCGCTGCGCGCCGCCTCCTGCAGCCAGCGGACCGCCGGGAACGCCGCGTTGCCCGCGCGCAGGGACGCCATCGCCATCGTCGCCGCGTACCACGGGCAGATCCGCTTCCCCGTCTCGTACATGTTCCCGAAGGCCTGCCCGTTCTGGAGAAAGTGCGCCACCGCCGCCACCTGCTTCGCGTTCGAGCGGTCGAACGTGTGGAAGGGGTAGAAGCCGGCGAGCGTGCCCATCGACTCCTCCGTGCAGCCGGGATAGGCGACGTAGCGCCCGTCGCGCGCGGGGAGGCTCGCCACGAGGCGTTCCGCGCACGCGCGGAAGTCCGCCGCGAGGTCTGCGTCCTTCCCGAGAATGTCCGCCGCGTCCGCCGCCGCCCGCAGGGTGGTGATGACACCGCAGGTGGTCATGAACGCCCGTTCGCGTCCGGGGCCCATCCGCTCGAGGTCCGTGCATTTCGTCACGAAGGAGGTTCCGTCCGGCAGGTCGATCACCTGGAGGCGGCGGAAGAAGAGCGCGCACTCGCGGATGACGTCGTAGCCCTTTTCGGCGAGGTAGGCGCGGTCGCCCGTGTAGCGGTAGGCGGTCCAGACCGTCTGCGCCACGGCCGCCTGCTGGAAGACGTGGTCCATCCAGAACCCGAGCGGCGCGCATTCGACGTCGTTGCCCTCGGCGGCCTCCCACACCCAGCGCGCGCCGCACCGGTAGAACGGCTTCGACACGTCCTTGTTGCAGCGGATGCAGGCGTTCGTCAGCGTGGCGGCGCGGAAGTCGGGCGCGGCCTGCGCCGCCCTGAAGTGGCCCGCCGCCAGCAGGCCCTGCGCGCCGTACATCTCGTCGAACGCGAAGATCCGCCCCGACCAGTGGCTCTGGACGATGCCCACGGGGATGGACCACTCCGTCGAGACGCACCGCAGATGGTAGCGCGCCATCTCGAAGAGTTCCTGGATGCGCGCGTCCGGCACGTGGATCTCGCTCTCCGCCGCGAACGCCGCCCAGTCCGCAATGTGTTCGGCGCGGAGCGCGGCGTAGGTCGAAAGCGGCGTCGCCGGCGCGGGCGCGGGCGTGACCACCGGCAACTTGCGCGCAAGGTCGTCGTCGAAGGCCACGAACCAGTCCGCCGTCCGGCGCTCTCCCGGCGCGAGCGTCACGGTGTGCTGCACAAGGCCGTCCAGGCCGACCGCCTTCGCCTCGGGCACGGGCCCGCCCGCGCCCTGCACCGTAATCGTCTCCTTCGTGACGAAGCGTCCGTAGGCCGTCATCTTCCAGGTCGCACACCCCTTCTCCTTCGCCACATGCCACGCGCCCTGGATGCGTTCGTGCCACGGCGCCGTGTAGGCGAGGCCGAGCGTCACCGTGCGCGGTTCCGCCGCGCCGTTCACCACGGTCTGCCGCACGGCGACGACGTTGCGCGTCTGCGCGACGAACGCCTCGCCCACCAGCTTCACGCCGTTCGTGTATTCGCCCTCCGTCGTCGTCAGTGCCCGGCGCAGGTCGAGCGTCTGCCGCCAGCGCGTCGGGACGGACTGTTCCGCGCCGTCCACGACGAGGCGCGTGCGGAACGCACCCTGCGGCAGCAGCGGGTAGCCGAAGCGGCTCGCCGTGCCGGGATTGTCCCCGAGACGGCGCCCTTCCCAGTAGAGGCCGGGCTGGAGGTGCTTCTTCGAAAGCGCCTTGCTTCCCGTCGAGACGGCGAGGCGGTAGTCCATGAACACGTTGAGGCGCCCGTTGGACAGCATCGCGGGCACATAGCCGGCCGGTTCCGCGCCGTCCTTCGACACGACCGTCCGCACCGTCGCGTCCGCACTCGCGCCCAACGCAAGGGCGCATACGATTCCCAGCAGCATCCGTTTCATTTTTTCTCCTTTATTCAATCCTCTCGCACGGACGCACGACGCCCTGCACCCGTATGTTACCACATTCCGGGATTCGTCGCTGACACAACGCCCCCCACCCGGACGCGACAAGCGCGTCCCTCCCGTTCCCCTGTCCCTACCACCACCCACGGACGCCCCGGCGCGTGCTGTACCCGCGCCGCCTCGGCGCGGAACGTCCGCAGCCAGGCGGTCACGCTCCCGCGCGACCGCCTCAACACACGGCATTCCCCCCTCCCGTGCGCAGGGCACGTCTTAAACCTAACTGTCGCAGTTAGGGTAAGCCTTTCCGTCTCGCGTGCCGTTCCATGTGGAACCATTCGACGTCAACCCGGTTTCAGATGTCCATCAGGAAAAGGAGACCGACCATGAGGGCATACAGCCACCAACGGTGAAAGAGGGCCGACGCGAGCGACGCCACCCACAGGCACAGCTCGCCGCAGGCGGGTAGCAGACCATTCGGCGTCAACCGCCAGAGCTTCCCGCCGCCCAGGCGGAACCCGCCGAGACGGCTGACACGGCCATAGGGTTCATCCCCCACCAACGCCGTCCAGAGAGATGTGTAGGCGGAGCGGTCTTCAAGCCACGAGACAAGGCCGACAACCATCCCCACAAGGCCGACCACTCCGACGATTCCGCAAAACAACCGGATGATGAACGTGCCGATCCGATAATCCGTCTCGCCAACTTCAGGTGTCATGTCCCCTTCCTCTCCGTTCTCAAGGGCTTCCCGCCGCCCCAGTTGCAGTGGCTCTCCTGCAGGGCGCCGTCCTTCTCCTTGAGCAGGTACTCCTCGTCGAAATCGTCCGCGATTGTGTAGGCCGAGAAGAAGCAGGTGTGGCAGAGTTCGTTGCGTTCACTTGAGAGAGCGCACGAACGCGGCGATGCGCCGGGCGGCCACCTCGATCTGCTCGTAGCTCGTCGCGTAGCTCATGCGCACGAATCCCTCGCCGCACGCACCGAACGCCGAGCCCGGCACGCAGGCGACGGCGTGTTCGTTCAGGAGGCGCAGGCAGAAGTCCTCGCTCGAAAGGCCCGTCGAACGGATGTCGGGGAAGACGTAGAACGCGCCCTTCGGCAGCACCGTCCTGAGCCCCATGTCGTTGAGCGCGGCGACGAGGAAGTCGCGGCGGCGGCGGTACTCCGCGCGCATTCGCGCCACGTCGTCGTCCCCGCGGTTCATCGCCTCCACGCCGGCCGCCTGCGAGAGCGTGGGCGCGCTCATGATGCCGTACTGGTGGATCTTCATCATCGTGTCCACCACCTCGCGCGGGCCGCAGGCGTAGCCGAGGCGGTAGCCCGTCATGGCCCAGCTCTTCGAGAAACCGTTGAGGAGGACCATGTTGTCCTTCAGTTCCGGGAGCGAGGAGAAGCTGAGGACGCGGCCGTCGTAGGCCAGCTCGGAGTACACCTCGTCCGCAAGGAGCAGCAGGTCGTGCTTCAGGACGAACTTCGCGATGGCCTTCAGGTCCGCGCGCGTGAGCGTCGCGCCCGTCGGGTTGCAGGGGAAGTTCAGGAGGAGCGCCTTCGTCTTCGGCGTCACCTTCGCCTCCAGGGCCGCGACCGTGAGGCGGAAGTCGTCCTCGACGCGCGTCTCCACGCAGACGGGCACGCCGTGGGCCATGCGGATCGTCGGCGCGTACGAGACGAAGCACGGCTCGTGGTAGAGGATTTCGTCCCCCGGCTCGGCGATGGCGCGGATGGCGAGGTCAATCGCCTCGGAGACGCCGACCGTCACGAGGACTTCCCTCTTCCAGTCATACTGCGCGCCGAAGCGGCGGGCGACGTAGGCGGCGATGGCCTGGCGCAGCTCGGGCGTGCCGAGGTTCGAGGTGTAGTGCGTCGCGCCGTCCTCAAGCGCCGTCACGGCCGCGCGCGAGATGTGCCAAGGCGTGTCGAAGTCCGGCTCGCCCACGCCGAGCGAGACGACGTCCTTGCGTTGCGCGACGATGTCGAAGAATTTGCGGATCCCCGACTTCGGCAGCGCGGCGACGTGCCGTGCGATGAAGCTCTTTCCGGGCATGGCCGCTTCAGACGATGGGAAGCCTCTGGTCGCCCGCGAACTCCGCCAGCAGGCCCTTGGCCTTGTAGGTCTTGAGCATGAAGTGCGTGGCGGTGGAGAGCACGCCGTCGATCGTGGAAAGCTCCGCCGAGACGAAGTGCGCCACGTCCTGCAGCGACGCCCCGCTCACGAACACCAGGAGGTCGTACGCGCCGCTCATCAGGAAGCATGCGTCCACCTGCGGGAAGCGCGCAATGCGCTGCGCGATCTTCGCGAACCCCGTGTCCTTCGCCGGCGTGATGCGCAGCTCGATCACCGCCGTCACCTTGTCCTGCTTCTTCTTCATGCCTGCTCCTTCCTTAGAACTTAGAACGCAGATGCTTCGCATACGCGGAATCGGGCAGGAACCGATGTGGCTACAACGGCCCCTGCGGGGCCTACGCCACGATCGGTTCCTGCCCAGACCGCATGATCCGCCACACGACATGCAAAGAATCGTGGCGAAAAGGCATTGTGGCGTAGGCGACGCATGTCGCCGTCGTAGCCACATGCCTTTTCGCCCCACTCTGCGTATGCGAAGCATCTGCGTTCCATCTCAACTCAATCAATTGAAACGACCGTTCCGAAACGCGCCTTACTTCTCGAAGAACGCCGCGTAGAGCGCGCGCACCGCCTTGTCGCGGTCCTCGCCCTTGATGCCGATCATGAACGAGATCTCGCTCGCGCCCTGGTTGACCATCGAGATGTTGATGCCGTGCTCGGCGAGCGCGCCCGTCGCCTTGGCGAGCATGCCGCTCGAAAAGGCCATGCCCTCGCCCACGACCATGACCACCGCGTAGTCGTGCGTCACGATCACGCTGTCCGGCGCGAGTTCGCGCTTGATGCGCGCAACGACCTTCTTCTCCTTGGCGGACGTGAACTTCTCGCCGCGCATCAGGACGGAGATCGAGTCGATGCCGCTGGGGATGTGCTCGTAGGCGACGCCTTCCTCCTCCAGGATCGCGAGCACCTTCCGCGTGAAGCCGATCTCGCGGTTCATGAGGTACTTGTCGATGATGATGTTCGAGAAGCCGTCCGCCGCCGCGATGCCCGTCACCGTGCCGGGCGTCACGCGCCGGCTCTGCTGGATCATCGTGCCCGGCTCGGCGGGGCGGTTCGTGTTGCGCACGTTGATCGGGATGCGGCCCTGCACGGCCGGGGCGATCGCCTCGTCGTTGAAGACGCCGAAGCCCGCGTAGGCGAGCTCGCGCATCTCGCGGTAGGTCATCGTGGCGATGCCCTCCTTCACCTCGGGGACGATGCGGGGGTCGACGGGGTAGACGTTGTCGACGTCCGTGAAGTTCTCGTAGACGTCGGCGCGCACGGCGGCCGCGAGGATGGAGCCCGTGATGTCGCTGCCGCCGCGCGGGAAGGTGGCGACCGTGCCGTCCTTGCGGTAGCCGAAGAAGCCGGGGTAGACGACGATGCCCTCGAAGTCGCTGAACGCGCGCGCGAGGCGGCGGTAGCTCTCGTCGACGAGCGTCGCGTTGCCGCTCTCGCCCTCCAGCACCATGCCCGTGTCCTTCGGGCTTGCGTAGCGGGCCTTCACGCCGCGCTTGCGGAAGGCGGCGGCGGCGAGCTTCGCGCTGTTGTCCTCGCCGGCGGCCTTGAGCGTGTCCATGAAGATGCCCGCGTCCTTCTTCGGGGAGGCGAGGCGCGCCTTGAGGTCGGCCTCGATCTCCTTCACGATCTCCGCGCCGAGGTCGAGGTCGCGGGCGATGGCGGCGTAGCGCGCGACGACGGCGGCGAGCGGGGCCTTCGTGTCCGCCTTGTCGAGGGCCGCCTGGGCGAGCGCGATGAGCAGATCCGTCACCTTCGTGTCGGCCTTGTTGCGCTTGCCGGGGGCGGACACCACGACCATGCGCCGCTGCGGGTCCGCGAGGACGATGTCGATCACCTTGGTCAGCTGCTTCGCGTCCGCGAGCGAACTGCCGCCGAATTTGCACACCTTCATGTCCAGAAACCTCTTTAGAATCAAGAAACGGGCATATAGTTTACCAAAAAACCGAACGCCCGGGGGTCCCCCGATCACACATCGTGCATACGTCGGCGGGCGACCTGCACTTCGGCATCTTCATAGCACTTGGCAAGCTGCGCCTGTGTCGGCAGAATCTTCTTGATTTCGTAGTCCGTGATTCCCATCGGCAGGCCGAGTCTTTCAAGATGGAACTTCGCCAGGACCCGATTGTGCTCCCGGCAGATCAGGACGCCGATTGGCGGGTTGTCCTCTGGCGTGTTGAGGCTCTGTTCCGCCATGACGAGATAGCCGCTCAGCTGGCCAAGGTCCGCCGGGAGGTCGGTCGCGAGCCAGTTCAGCAGGACATTGCGGCTCCAGCCGTTCTGAATCGTACGCCTTACATAGAAGAGCGCCTTGCCGCAATCCCCCTTGCACTTGTCGAGAATCGCGACATGCTGCCCCCATGGCACGCGAAACAATTCTCCAACAAGTTGTTGGAAATTTGGAATCCCTCGATAGCACTCATAGAAATTCAGGCAATACCGTAGATTCTGCGTAGAGAACCCACGCGACTCGGGAATGGAAAGTTTCAGGTCGCAACTGAGCCTGTTGAAGAAATCCGCGCCATAGGCCCCCTTTCTCGCATATTTCTCGCCGATGTCCCTGCCCAGATTCCAGTAGAACTCGATCAACGCGGAATTGACGGCCACCGCCGCCTTGATCTGCGTTGCGCGATACCGTTTCTTCAGTTCGGCGATCCACGTCAGATACTCAATCGTGTCCGCCCTCTTTCCAATTGCCTTTGCCTTGCTTTCCATGTACCAGAATCCTCCACTTCCACATTCGTGGGCAAACAACGCCTCTTAAGGTACGGTTATTGTACCAAATGTCGGGATAGACGGGAAGAACGCAGTGGAATGTGCTAAAATACGGCCATGCGCACACTTTGCCTCAGCCTCATGATGCTCGCCGCGGCCCTCACGGGATTCGCCGACGGGGAGAAACCCCTTTCGACCTGGGCCTATCCGGGCGTCTGGCCCCGCCACAGCATGCTGCGCCAGCAGCTGATCGACGCCATCCGCCGGGGCGACATCCCCGCGATGGAGGCGACCTGCCGCGCGGCCCTGGAGGTCCTGCCCGGCGACGCCACCTGGCACTACAACCTCGCCTGCGCCCTCGCCTACCGCGAACAGGGCGGCCTCGCCCTCACCGAGCTTGAAAAGGCCATCCATTTCGGCTTCCGCGATGCGGACGCCATTGCGAAGGACCAGGACTTCGCGCGCATCAGCGCCCTCCCCCGCTTCAAGGAACTCGTCGAGAAGGCGCGCGCCCTCGCCGACCAGCCCGTCGCGGGCCGCCCCGTACCCGCCCCCGCCTTCGCGACGATGGGCCACGCCGTCACCCTCACCGAGACGAACCTCGTCTTCAACTTCGACACCGGCGTCTACGACGCGCTCCTGCGGCTCTCGTCGTCGTCCACGCCCCTCGCCCAGTTGGCGCCCGCCTACTCCGCCTCCAGTCCGGACGCCCCCGAACGGGCGCTCGTCGCCGCCTGGCTCGCCGACGGCACGGCGGCCGGCAACGGTGGCGACCTCTACGTCAACCGCGACCGTGGACATTCCCAGCCCGCCGTCTCCGACTTCCCCCTCCTCACCGCCGTGCGCCTCGCGGCCGCGGCCCGCCCCTTCAACGCCGACGTCAACCACCCCAACCTCGCCTTCGGCAACGCCGCCGTCTTCGGCAACATCTCCCGCGGCTACACGAGCGGACCCTTCTGGCGCTCGATGGCGCGCGCCACCTTCACGGAACCCGGTGGCCTCGCCGCGCGCATGGACCTGCTCTACCGCTCCAACCAGTTCTGGGTCATCCCCTGCGTCAACGACTACGGCACGCCCGAGCTCGGCGACGTCTTCCCCGCGAACGCCCCCTTCCAGTTCGTCTCCCAGGGCGCCTCGTGGAGCGACCTCCCCTTCCTCCGCGCCGCCCTCGCCGCCTCGGCCGCCCTCCCGCCCCCCACCAAGCAGGCCGTCCTCCGCCGGCGGCTCCTGGGCCCCACCCTCCAGTGGCTCCTCCGCCGCACGCAGACCGGCGTCAGGGGCGAAAGCGACTACCTCTCCCCGCGCGCCCACCCCACGGCCTTCAGCGCAAAGCGCCTCGACGTCGTCGCCCTCGTCGAAAAGGCGCACGCCCTCCGTCCCGAGAACATCCCGCCCGCCGTCAACCTCTCCCTCGTCAACTCGCGCCTTTTCCCGATCCGCTTCCCCGTCGCGGGCGTCGATTACCCCGACACGGTGTCGGAACTGCTCTTCGCCACCCCCTCGGCCATCTCCTTCGTCCTGCGCGCGCCGGAGGGCGTGCGGACGTTCCTCGTGCGCGCCCAGACCTTCCCCGAGCGCGACCCGCTCGCCACCTACACCTGGCGCGTCGTCTACGGCGACGCCTCCGCCGTCACGATCGCCCCCCCGCTCGGCGAGACGGTCAACACGCCCGAGAGCGGCTTCGCGCAGATCACCGTCGACCGCCGCGCCCTCACCGAGCGCATCGACGTCGCCTGCTTCGCGAAGACGCACGGCACCGACCACGGCGCGCCCTCGATCATCTCCTTCTATCCGATCCCGCAGGAAGTGCGCACCTACCGTCCGGACGGCAAGATCGCCTCCATCGACTACGCGAACCCCAACGCCCTCTACTGCGACCCCGCCCTCGCCCTGCCACGCCGCTGGAAGGACACCTACACCTACGCCGCGTCCGGCACCCTCCTCGGCTTCACCCGTTCCTACAACGACAAGGAGGCCGCCTCCTTCACCCCCACCGGCGACCGCATCCTCGAACGCAATCCCGACGGCACCGCCCGCCGCGCCATCCGCGTCACGTACACGACCCGCCGGACGGGCGACCCGATCCAGCCGCTGGAACTCACCTACACCGACGACGGCACACCCTTCGACGTCAAATGAAACTCGTCCTCGCCCCCCTCGCCGGCTTCACCTCGGCCCCCTTCCGCAAGGTCTGCACCGACCGCGGCGCCGACCTCGCCTACACCGAGATGGTCAGCGCCGCCGGCCTCGCCTACGGCTCCTCCCCCACGCGCCACCTCATGGAGACCCTGCCCGGCGAGGGCCCCGTCGCCTGCCAGCTCTTCGGGTCCAACGCGGACGAACTGGCCCTGGCCGCAGCGGAGGTCGAGAAGCTGAAGGACCGCTTCGTGGAGCTGAACCTCAACGCGGGCTGCCCCATGCCGAAGGTCCTCCACGAGGGCGCCGGTGCCGCGCTCCTCAAGGATCCACAGCACCTGCACGACTGCCTCGCGGCGATGAAGCGCGCCACGACGCTGCCCCTCACGGTCAAGACGCGCCCCGGGCCGCGTCCCGACGCAGTCCTCCTCTTCGAGCTGCTCGACGCCGCGCAGTCCGCCGGTTGCTCCGGCTTCATCCTCCACGGCCGCTTCACCTCGCAGATGCACGGCGGACCCGTCCACTACGACCTCCTCGCGGATCTCGTCCAGAAGGCGAAGATCCCCGTCACCGGCAACGGCGGCGTCTACAACGTCTACACGCTGAAGCTCATGGCCGAGACGGGCGTCGCCGCCGTCATGATCGGACGCGCCGCCCTCGCGAACCCCTGGCTCTTCTCGGACGTCCGCCTGGGCGATTCCCCCGACGTCCTCGAAGCCCCCGAACGCCGCCGCGCCCTGCAGGACGCCGCCTTCGCGGACCACCTCGCCGCGCTGCTCGCCTTCCGCGACCAGCTCGCCACGCGCTTCCCGGACGACCACATCCCCTCCCCCGACGGCTACGTCTGCATGGCCCTCCACACGCACCTCTTCCGCTACTTCAACGGACGCCCCGGCGCCGCCGAGCTCCGCCGCAGGCTCACCACCATCCAGACCCTCCGCGACGCGCTGGAGGCCGTCAAGGCCGTCAGCGGCCTCCCCCAGGCGAAACCCCGCGCCCACTGAACACATGGACATCCCCTTTCTCGTGCTCTCCCTCCTGCCGATCGCCTTCCTGGCGGCCGCGCTCTCGCTCTTCAAGCTCAAGGCCCACTGGGCCACGTTCGGTGCGGCCCTTCTCGCGCTCGCGCTTGCGCTCGCCTTCTTCCGGAACCACCTGCCTCCCGCGCAGGTCGCGCCGGTGGTGGCCGACGGCGTCGGCTTCGCGCTCTACCCGATCTGCCTCGTCGTCCTCGCCGCGCTCTTCGTCTATTCGCTCACGGTCGAATCGGGCGCGATGGGGACGATCCGCGCGGGCCTCGCCGGCGTCTCGGGCGATCCGCGCGTCCTCGCGCTCCTCATCGTCTGGGGCTTCGGGAACTTCATGGAGGGCATGGCCGGCTTCGGCACGGCCGTCGCGATCCCGGCGGCGATGCTCGTCGGCATCGGCTTCGACCCGCTCAAGGCCGTCCTCATGTGCCTCGTCGCGAACACCACGCCCACCGCCTACGGGTCCGTCGGCGTGCCCATCGCCACGCTCGCGAAGGTGGGCGGCTGCGACGCGAACGCGCTCGCGGGGACGACCGCCCTCCTCCAGCTCGCGGTCACGGCGCTCGGCCCCTTCCTCATCCTGCTCGTGTACGGCGGACGCGCGGCCCTGCGGGGGATGGTCCCCCTCGCGCTCGTCGCGGACGCCGCGTTCCTCGTCCCCTGGTTCCTCGCCGCGCGGTTCCTCGGCCCCGAACTGCCCGACATCCTGGGCGGCCTCTCCGTCCTCGCCTGCGTCGCGCTCGTCGCGACGAAGGGACGCCTCGGCGGGAACCTCCGCGCGCAGCTGTTCGCCTGGGCGCCGTTCGGGTTCGTCGTCGCCCTCCTCGCGGGCGCGGCGTTCCTGCCGACAAGCCTGAAACGGTACGCCTCGCCGGGCACGCTCGTCCTCGTCGCGGGGTTTCTCGGCGGCGCCGTGCAGGGGCTTTCGCCCGGACGCATGTTCCGCATCCTCGGGAAGACGCTCGCTTCGTACTGGACGGCGTTCGCGACGATCTGCTTCGTCCTCGTCCTCGCGCGCGTGATGACGGCGGCGGGGATGGTGGCGACGCTTGCGGACGCGCTGGTCGCGGTGACGGGTTCGGTCTACCCCTTCTTCGCGCCGCTTGTCGGGGCGCTCGGCGGTTTCGTCACGGGTTCCGGCACAAGCGCCAACGTCCTCTTCGGGTCCCTCCAGACCGGCGCGGCCAATGCGCTTGGCGTGCCGGCGAACCTGCTCGCGGCGGCGAACGTGATGGGCGCGGGCATCGGCAAGATGATCTGCCCGCAGTCCATCGCCATCGGCACGGCCGCCGCCCTCATCGCCCCCCGCGCAGGCGAAGCCTTCAAGCGGGCATTCCCCTGGTTCCTCGCGGTCCTCGCCCTCGCCTGCCTCGTCTGCGGTCTCCTGGCCCTCTAACACCACCCGCACCCCAACCCCTACCACGCCTCACGTCCTGTCCGCACCCATGGTAGGGCGCGACGTCCTCGGCGCGCCGCGCCCACGGGACGCCCATGGAACGCCCACGGGAACGCCACATGTACGCGGGCCGCCGGGGACGTCGGCCCCTACCATGCCTCAC
>URIT01000068.1 GCA_900547945.1 uncultured bacterium | reverse complement strand
CGTCACCGTGCCGCCGTTGACCACGACCGGCCCGCACGTGCCCGCGCCCCTGCCGTCGCGGCATCCGCACCCGATGCCGGCCGCCTGCTCGCCGCCGACCGCCGTCACCGTGCCGCCGTCGACGATCACCGTGCCGCTGTTGTATTCCGCGCCGTTGCCGATGCCGCCGTTCTTGTAGCCGCCCTTCGCATCGAGCGACCCCGTGCCGTCGATGCGCAGCGTGGCGCTCTCCGCGATCCGCACGCCGGGCCCCGCCGTGCCCTCAAGCCTGTTCGCCCCCACGAGATTCAACGCCACCCGCGCATGCGCTTCGAGGGTCAGCGCACCGTGCGTCCCCGAGACGACCTCAAGGCCGTTGAGCGTCAGCGCCACGTCCGACTGGTTCTGCACGGCGATCGAGTTCGTCGAGGCGCCGGTCACGGTCACGTTCGAGCAGACGCCCGAAATGAACAGCCGCCGCGCGTCCAGCGTGTAGTCGACCGCCTCATCCCGCGAATCGATGATCCAGTCGATGTCGCCGTACGTCCCCTGCCCCGGCGGTAGCCAGAGGTGGCAGGCGCCGTCCGAGTTCGCGTCGGACGGGACAGCATACGTGTACCCCGGCGTGCCGGGCACCTCGAACGTCGTCATCGCGCCCGGGTGCATGGGCACGTCGTTCAGGGACACGTCGCCGTTCGCCGCGCCGTTGGTCGGGCGCACCAGGCAGCCGTTGGGCGCGTAGACCGCGCCGCCCGTGACGACGATCTTCTGCTGCGCCTCCGTTCCCGCGACCCCGCCGATGCCGCAGCGCGTGCCGTGCGCGTTCACCACGCCGCCGCTCACCACCACTGCGCAGACGCCCGCGGCGTAGGACGTCGTGGCGTCGACGTTGCCCCCCGCGCCCAGGCCGAACGCCCCGCCGCTCGCGTTGACCGTGCCGCCGGCGATCTCGATCAACTGCGCGCCGCCCCCCTGCGCGCAGTCCTTGTGGCGGGAGGGTCCGCCGCCGATCGACGCGAGCGCGAAGTTCTCCGGCAGGTCCGTCGAGTTGATGCGCGTCCGCGCGGTGATCGTGCCGCCCGTCATCCTGAAGCGGCGCAGGATGCCGCCGCGGTGGGTCGCGGCCATGCGGCCGCCCGTGCCGCCGCCGATCGCGGCGGCCTGGACGCCCTCGGCCACCAGCGTGCCGCCGTTCATCGTAAAGGACTCCATGTCCGCGCCGCGCGTATTGTAGGCCACCGCGCCGCCGATGCCGTTCGCCCAGCTGCTCGCGTATGCCTGCACGAACCCGCCATTGATCGTGATCGGCCCCACGTCCGGCGGATCCTCGTCGTTCACGAGGCCCACGCCGATCGCGGCGCTTTCATTCTTGCCGTTGGCTCTGAACGTGCCCGCGTTGAACGTGAGCGTGCCGCTGCCGACGGACCCCGCGCCGCCGACGGCCGCGCCCGCGACCGGGCCCTGCTTCGCGCTGCCGTCCACCTGCACAAGTGCGTTCGTCGCGTTCATCGTGAAGGACGCCCCCGTCGGCACGTAGATGCCCGCATGCGAGGCGCCGGCGTAGACGTACAGACTGCCGTTGCCGGTGCCGCAAAACTCCAGCGCGGCCCCATCCGGGTCGAGCGCGATGGCCGGGCGCCGGGCGGGCGCGCGCAGGGTGCTTTTGTTCAGCAGCTCGACGCGCGCCGTCGCCCCGGCGCCAATGGAGAACGGGGTGGCGTTCGTCAGGCCTGAGATGGTCACGTCGTCGAGGATCAGCGCCGCCGTCGCGTGCGCCGCGACCGTGATCGTGTGGGAGGTCGATGCGTTGATGACGAGGTACTTCCCGCCGTCCTCCGCCACGAGCGAGCCCTGCGCGAGGTCGTGCAGCGTCCAGTCCTCCCCGACCACGAGCTTTGCGCAGAGCGCGTTCCCCTCCACGACGAACTCGACCGACTGGTGCATCGGCGGGTTCACGCAGCGGAAGTCCGTCAGGTCGAAGGACGCCAGCGTCAGATCCGACCCCTCGCCCCACGAGATGATCGGGAAGGAGCGGCCGGACGCGAAGTTGGCCACGGAGACCGTCCCCGTGACAACCAGCTTCGGATCGGTGAGCGCGAGGCGCCCGCGGCAGCCGAACACCGCGACGCCGCTGTGGGACGAGAGGCTGTTGATGCAGAGGGTGGTCCCCGCCGCGAGCGTGAGGTCGCCGTTGTAGACCTCCCCGTACAGCTCGTTCGCGAAGATCTCGCCCGAAAGCGTGACGGGCGGCGTGCGGATGCCCCACTTGTCGACCAGGTACTTTTCGACCTGCGTGCGGTGGGCGACGCCGAGATGCCCCGCGAAGACGATGTACTCGGAGAGGGCCCGCCCGCCGCTCGTCGCCTGGTTGGAGCCGCTCTGGGCGAAGCGGGAGGACGAGAAGGCGGCGTCCCCCGGCCGCATCATGACGGAGATCAGCTGCTTGCCGGTCGGCAGAAGCGTGTTGCCTGGGTCCGCGACGCGCAGACCCGCGTTGTAGACGCCCGTCAGCGGGCGCGCCAGGTTGCTCGCGCCGTATTCGCCGTTCGCGCCGCGCTGCAGGTCCACGCACCAACTCGACCCGCCCAACCAGGCGTTCGCGTGCTGTTCGATGTCGATCACGCAGAAGAGCATGTGGCAGTCGTTCGTCTCGGCGAATGCGTAGTCGACCCCGGACCCGCTCGCGCCGAAGAGGAATGCCGGCACGCCGTTCGTCGTCCCCACCGTCGCGCAGACGCCCGCGTTGAGTGGGGTGGCGTCCCCGCCGAGCCCGCTGCGGTCGCGGATCTTCGTGACGTTGCCCTGGGCGTCGGTTTCGTAGTAGGACGGGCTGGACGCATCAAACCACCGCGTCGCCCGCCTGAGCGGCTCGACGGCGTCTGCGGCCACGCTGCCGCACACGCCCAGCACAAGCGCCGAAAGCAACTTCTTCATGTACGCCTCCTTTTATGGCATTTTATGGCACTTGAATTATAGAAAATCCTGCACCCTACCGCAACAGAGAAAATCGTAAAATCGTAATGCGGGTTTCGGAAAGCGCTTGACAGGATCATGCTGACATGATATGGTTCACGTGTTGTCTGCGAGGTATATGATGGTGGAGTTGTTGGCTTGGCAGACGGAACGAGAGGCGGGTGATTGGATTTTCGTCATCTGAAGTTGTGTCAGAACTGAACTGGGTAGAAAAGGAGTGTGTGCCATGGGAACATTGAGAACGTCCATATGCCATGTCGTGGTCCTGTCGGCCTTGAGCATGACCGCGTCAACCTGGACCGTGTCGTTCGACCCCGCCGGGCCAGTCTCCACCAACGGGTGGAACCTCGGAACGACGACACCCCAGACCACGAGATCGTCCACCCAGCCGGGCGGACGGAAGTTCGAACCCGCCCAAGGGGCCACGGCGATGATCGAGAGCCCCCTCCTTACAGCGGACATTCGCTCCGTCGCATGGTCCGCCTGGGGAAACAGCCTCAACGCCGCCTCCAAGGTCGAGGTACGGGGGCGGGCGGATGCAACATCGCCCTACATGACCCTCTTTTCCAGGACCGGACTTTCCAACAGGCTCGTCGTGAACGAACCCCTGGACACGTTCACGATTCCCGAGGGAACCGTCTGCCGCCAGCTGCGGATCGCCTACACGAAAGATGCCGGAACATGGATTCTCGCGAAGGTCACGATCACGGACGACGCCATTCGCGCGGTCCCGCCCGTCAACTTCCGCACGGAGACGTTGGACGCCGACCAACGGCGCGTCCGCGTGAGCTGGGACATGCCGGACGGCGTGACGGACAGCATCTGGCGTACGTTCACCACCGCGCCGGCAGGCGGAATCTCCGCCTCATCCCCCCTCTGGCGCGCGCCCTTCGCCGCCGTGCCGGCAGCGGCCACAACCCGAAAGTTGGACGCGGCGGCCCTTGCCGCCCTCGGGTTCGCGGAGTGGGATGCCGCGAACGTGCGCCAGACGCCCGTCGCGGGCGCGCTTCTTATCGGCTGGGATTCGCACGCATCGGGCACATTGACCACCCCGCCGCTCGGAATGGAGATCGAGGAGGGCTCCACCCTTGCCGTGCGCGCGGCGACCCGCGACACGGATTCCGGCATCATGCCCCTCTACATCGTTTCGGGCGGCACCACGTCGCGCCTGGCCGACGTCGCAATCAAGAGGGCCCCTCAGACGTACGCGGTTCCCCTGCCCGTCCTCGCCGCCTCCGACCGCATCCTTCTCCATTCCTGTACCAACAAGGCTTCCGAACAGACCTTCATCCACGATCTGGCACTCTGCGCGCCGGGTACGTATGTTCCCGAATACGACCTCACCAACGCCTGCTCCGAAGCCATCCCGCTGACAGGGAACGCGGTCGAGTTGACCGTACCCGACGACGGGACCCGCCTCTTGCTGGAGGTCTGCACAACCCATGCGGACAGGACCTCGGACTGGTCGAAGCCGTTCGTCGTCACCCTGCCGGATCCCGAAACGGGTGGTGGCGAGGGTGACGAAAACCCCACTCCAAACCCATCGGATCTTGCCACCCCCACACGGATCCGCGCCGGCCTCCTCCCCGATGGCACGGTCCGCATCGGCTGGGAGTCCCCCGATGGCGCGACAAACGTACGTCTGCGCGTTTGGTCCTGTACCCCCTCCGGTGGCCTTGCGGAAACGGCGGCGCCGAACGTCCTTTGGCGCGAGACGTTCGCATCCGCGCCGGCCACCAACAGCAGCATTGCACTCAGCACGGCGGACAAGTGGGAACTCTACTCGGATCTCGGCACGAACGGATGGGCGTGGACGGACTGCTCCGCCATCTATCTCGCCCCGGAGGCCGGAACCCTCCAGGTCGGGAAGACCGATGGCGTCGGAACGCTCACGACACGCGCCCTCGGCTTCTCCGGGAACGGCCTGACGCTCGTGGCGACCGCCCGCCGCCGCACCACCTCCTCCGGCACGGACCTACGGGCCGCACTTGTCTCGCAGACGGGCAAGACCAACTGGACGGGATCGGCCACGGTGGGCGACGCCTTTGCGGAATGCGCCGTTCCCCTCGGTGCGCCCCTCGCCGTGGGCGACACGCTCGTCCTCTCCTCGCCGACGAACAAGAGCGACCGGCGCATTCTCCTTTCGGACGTGGCGCTCGTACGCGATTACACACCCGTCGGCTTTTCCACGAACGAACTGCTCGTCGCCGACATGGGAGCGCGCACCGTCTACGATCTGCCGCCAGGGGCCGATGACGGCCCGTGTTTCCTTGCCCTGTTGGCGGAGGGACCGGATGGAAGGACCAGTACGTGGACCGCCCCGTTCGCACTCGACCCGGCCATCTTGCGCCCCTGGCGGGATCGCCACGTCGCCCTGTGCGGGGGCTCGGTGACGGCCACCCTTGCCCCCGCCCTCCCCGTGTCGGCGGGGGGACTGGATGTCTCGGAGACGCCGTTCCACTTCCTCCTGGACGGCGAGGAAGTGGACACAGTACCCTGCCGTGACGTGTCGAAGCAGCTCAACATCGGCATCTACGTCTGCACGAACGTCTTCGAAGCGGACTGGATCGCCCTCGTGCCCGGCTCGCCAACGAGTACCACCGAAGTCCGTGATGCCGAGGTCCGCCTCTCCGTCTCCACCGGGACATTCACCGCACAGCGGATCGAAATAACGGGCGTCTTTGCACAGCTGGCTACCGCCAACCGCATGGAAAAGTCGCTCTCGCTCCAGTGGCGCGTCATCGCCCCGAACGGGAGGACCGGAGACTGGACTGACTGCGGCAGGTTCCAGTCTACCTACACGGCGGCGGATACGCAACCCGATCTCTCCGGCACCGTCGTCCGCGTGACGGGAACAGCCGATCTGCAGGCGCCGGCCGGCGCGACCGTGGAGGCGCGCATCCTCTGCCTCAAGGGGAACGATTCCGGACGGGAAGCCCCCCTCGGATTCCGTGACCTCACCGTGCGCGTATGGGGACGGAGCGGGAACTTCTGGATCGTTGTCCGCTAACGTCTGCGGAGGATCCGCCCCATGTACCGCAGCCACGCCACCGGGCGGCGGTGGACGAGCAGCGAAACGACGCCCAGCATGACGGGCACGACGGCGAAGACGTGCGCGCCGAAGCGCTTCAGGAGCAGGGCGCCGCACACGACGCCGAGAACGAAGCAGACGATGACGCAGAGGTAGTGCCGGGCCTTGGCGAGGCCGTTCGGGTCGCTCCCGCTCAACCACGCGGACAGGGCGTCCGCCCCGCTACGCAGATTGCCCGTACACATCGTCGAGGCGAACGGAAGCCCGTGGACGCGGCGGAACGTCTGCACCTGCAGGGCGCAGACAAACGAAATCACCGCCGCCACCGCGAAGTCCCCGGCGCCGTTCGGCAGGCTGACCACCACGAACAGCAGCGCCGCCTCCACCCACAGCACGACCTGGTGCCACCCCACGCGCCGCCGATGCCCGTACCGCGCGTGGATCGCGTTGGCGGCGAGGACGCCCGCCCCGTACGCCACGACGGCGCACAGTCCGTGCAGAGCCCCCCATGCGTCACCCGACGCGAGGCGCAACCCCATGATCACCAGGTTGCCCGTCACGGCGTTCGCGAAGACGCCGCCCCGGAACAGGTAGGAGTAGATATCCGTGAAGCCGCCCGCCGCGCTCAGCAGACAGGCCGCCAGCAGCCGCTCCTCGCGTTCGGCCCTGTTCAATTTCCCGGACTCCCCGCCGCCGCGTCCAGCTGCGTCCACCGCGTGCGGGCCAGCACGTGGTCGCGCCCGTCCGGCGCGGAGAGGCGGTGCGCGTAGACGCCCGGCTCCACCGCCACGCCCTCCGCGCGGACCTCCTCGCCGGCCAGGGTCTCGGACCGGAAGACGATCTCGAAGTCCGTGCAGACGCCCGCGCCGGGCGGCACGATCTCCAGAAGCCACTCCACGTAGTGGACGTTGTTGACGTGCCCGTTGAGGTCGATGTCCCCCCGCCGCGCGCGGAAGACCTGCGCCCCGGGCGTCTCGCGGCAGTCCCACCGCAGCTTCCCGAAGGGCGCGTCGCCCAGCACGCGCGGCGGCCGTTCCCCCTGCACGCAGGCGAAGACCTGTTCGGGGATCGCCACGATCCGCCGGCTTGCAAGGTCGATGAGCATCCACTCGCTCGTCGCGACGCCGAGGCGCATCCCCGCCGCGTCGCGCAGCTCGAACTCGCGCGTCGCGGCGATGCGCCGCCCGCCGCTCGGCCAGGTGACGACCCGCGTCTTCTCCTCCCAGCGCGGGAAACGCGCCATCTGGACGCGCAGACGGGTGAGCACCCACGAGATGTTCTCGCCCTCGGCGGCGAAGTTCGAGCGGGAGAACGCGAGCGCCTCCGCGTTCAGGCTCGCCGCCTCCTGGAGGTAGTTGCAGACGGTCGGCAGCGTCGCCGCGCCGTCGGGGCCGCACTCATAGCTCCGCACCTGGAATTCGTATTCGCCTGTCCTGTACATGGACGCTCCTCGTCAGTTCCGGAAAATGCTCTTGAAGTTGACCTGTTCGGACGCCAGCGCGAAGGCGACGAGCGGAAGGGGGGCGGTGGCGTCGCGCAGCGTCCGGAAGTAGTCCCAGTAGGAGTCCGGCGTTTCGTCCGCGCGCGGCATCCGAAGCCCGATGCACGTGGCGTCCGCCGCCGCCGAGAGTTCGGAGATCCGCACCGCGAACGGACGTCCGTCCCCTTCCACGACGCAGACCTCGGCCTCGATGCGCGCCTGGCGCGCGAAGTCCTCCAGGACGCGCGTACACGCCGCCACCGAGGCACCCGCCTCCGCAATCTGGCAGAGCCGCAGACGCACCCGGCGCAGGGTGCCGCGCTGGACGAGGCAGGCGAGCGCGAGCATGAAGGCGCCGTTCGCGTTCTGCCCGCGCCACCACACGTCGAGGCGCAGGTCGCCCCGTCCGCCCGGCAGGTCCTGCTGCGCCGTCTGCGGCTCGCGGATCACCACGAGGTTGCGGCGGAGCCGCGCGAGGTCGACGACGAACCCGCCGAAGGCCACCGTCGCGTCGGCATCGACGGGGGAACCGACGAGGACGGTGTTCGGCACGAGCGGACCGAACCCGTAGGTGCGGACGAGTTCCCGCACACCGCTCC
The DNA here is from genome assembly GCA_900547945.1 of uncultured bacterium. Taxonomy (GTDB): domain Bacteria; phylum Verrucomicrobiota; class Kiritimatiellia; order RFP12; family UBA1067; genus RUG572. The sequence goes on along the minus strand of URIT01000068.1, from coordinate 8,759 downwards.
ACGTGTCCCCCGCCGGCTGCACGCGCGCCACCACGCCCATGCGGAAGCGCTCGGCGCACCGCTCCAGCGCGTCGTGCAGTTCGTCCAGCCGTTCCGGCTGGCGCGCCAGCGCGCCCGGCACCACCGACGCGAGCGTCACGAGCCCCCGGTTGCAGGAAATCGCCCGCGCGAGGAGGAGGATCCACGGACTCGACACCGGCAGCGGCGTGAGGGCAAGCACGTTCGGCCTCCAGTTCCGGCTGTCCGCCGGACGGCGCTCCAGCCGCTGCACGCAGAGGCGCACGAGCGCCATCACGAGCCCCGTGCGCATGTCGCCCCACCGCGCGCGCAGCGCCCGCCGCTGGACGAGCCAGAAAATCGCCGTCTCGCACCCGAGCGCGATGAAGGTCCACCCCGGGCTGATCATGAACATCGCCCCCGTGCAGCCGGCGAACCCCGCGAGCGACAGCCACGGCCGCACGCGGAAGGTCGGCCGCCAGGAGGGGTTCCCCATCAGCTCCTCCAGCGCGGCGGAGAGGTTCAGGAGCGCGTAGGTGGAGAGGTTGAACATCGTGAGCACCGGCGCGATCGCGTTGATGTCGCCGAGCATGAGCCCCGCCGCCGCCAGGCCGAAGCACAGGAGCGCGGAGAGGCGCGGGTCGTCGTTCGCGCCGAAGCCCCGTCCGAAGACACGCGGCATCAGCCGGTCGCGCGCGAGCGCCTGGAAGACGCGCGGGGCGCAGAGGAAGCTGCCCACGGCGCTGGAGAGCGTCGCCGCCCACACGCCCAGCAGGATCGCGAACGGCCAGCGGGCGCACTTCTGGAGGATCATCGTGTCGGTGCGCAGAATCGCCGCGTCGGAGACGAAAGCATAGAGCGCGAGGGGCACGGCCATGTAGACGAGGTACCCCGTGAGGACGGCCGCGAGCGTACCGCGCGGGATGGACGTGCCGGGGTCCCTCAGGTCGCCGGACATCCCGACGCCCGAAAGGATGCCCGTCACGGCGGGGAAGAACACCGCGAACACGGGCCAGAATCCCAAGGGCGGCGGCACCCGGTCCGGCGGCGGCGCCGCCAACCCCGTCGGCGCGCCGCCCAGGAAGAACGCGACGAGCGAAAACGCGATCGCCGCCATGATGAAGTACTGGCTCTTGAGCGCCACGTTCGCGGAGAGCGTCGCGACGACCGCAAGCACCGTGAGCGTGGCGAGCCCCACGAGGCGCGGATCGCAGGCGGAGACGACGGGCAGGCCCGACCGCGTCAGCGCCTCCGCGAATCCCGCCACGTAGAACGTCACGGCCACGGTCTGCGAAAGCGCAAGCGGAATGCCGAGCGCCGCCCCCGCCTCCGCGCCGAAGGAGCGCGAGAGCATGAAGTAGGCCCCGCCGCCCTTCAGGCGCATGTTCGTCGCAAGCGCCGAGATCGAAAGCCCCGTCAGGAACGTGATAGCGCTGCCGACGGTGACGATGACGAGGGACGTCGCGAGCCCCACGTTCCCGAGCATCCACCCGAAGCGGAGGTAGAGGATTACGCCAATGATAGTCAGGATGCTGGGCGTGAAGACGCCCTGGAACGTCCCGAACCCATAGCCCTTCGTCTCTGTGACCTTTGCCATACCGCCCATTATAGTACAAGCCGCCCGGAGGGCGGACGATCCTACGGTGGAACCCGGGGGACGCGCCCGCGCCTACCTGAACACGTTGTAGGGGATGAACGGGCGGCGCACGCGCACGCTCCGGGACGGGAACCACATGTCCGCCGCCGTCAGGCCGCAGGCGTCCACCATGTCGAGCGCGTATTCGAGGCGGCCGAAGTCGGCGTTCTCGTTGTTCGTTCCGAACGTGAACGTGACGCCGCGCGCCTTGGCGCGCGAGATGATCTTCGCGCTCGGGATTTTGTAGCGGGCGTTGATCTCGAGGGCGACGTGGTTCTTCACGAGCGCGTCGAGAAGGCGGTTGATGCGCGCGTCCGTCCAGAGGGCGTCGTAGTCCGCCGCAAGCGGCGGCGGCAGGTACGTCGCGTTCGCGTAGATGTCCACGGGCTCGTTCGCGAGGATCTTCTCGATCTGCGAGACGAGGAAGTCCATCCACTGCTCCCGCGTGCGGCCGTTCAGCTTGAACTCGGCGGGGCGGTAGATGCGCAGCGGCACGCCGTCGTCGACGATCGTCATCGCGTCGGTGAAGAGGTAGTCGAACCTCCCCAGCGCCCGGCGCGAGAACTCGTACGGCCACTTGCGTCCCTCGCCCTGCGCGCCGCGCAGGAACGGGAGGTCCTTCACCTCGGCGTAGTAGGCGTCCGCCTCGGCGTCCGAGCGCAGCATCCGGCCGACGCCGCCCTCGCCCACATTGGGGGCGATGCCGTAGTTGATGCCGTAGGCGAGGCTCTTGGCGTGCGCCATCTCCTTCGTGAGGCCGCCCTTGAGGTGGACGTGGAAGTCGATGACGGGGAAGTCGGCCTGCTGGTGGCGAATCGCGCGGTCGGTCTGCTCGTCGACGGGCGGCAGCGTGTCGTCCGGGTTGCGCGCCGAGTCCGGAAGCGGCTCCAGCACGAGATCGGCGAACGCGACGCGCCCCGCCTCGCCCGTGAAGACGAAGTCGCCGCGCCCGAAGAGCTGGCGCGCGTGTTTCGCCGTGCGCCAGGGCCGTTCCGGCTCCGTGTAGCGCACGACCGTGACGCCGCCCACCGTCACCTCGACGTTCTTCCCGCGCACGGTCACGCCGAACGCACACCACCGGCCGTCCTCGGCGAGCGAGCGGTAGAGGTTGCGCACGTGGGAGAGGGAACCCGTCTTGCGCGTGCCGTCGATGGGGCCGTTGCGGAAGAGGATTTCGTAGCCGCCGCCCGCGCCGTCCGCATGGAACGCGAGACGCGCCGCCGCGCCGTGCCCGGCGCGGAACCGGCCCGTCAGCGCGAAGTTGCGCACGTTCTCGCCGCAGGGGCGAGACGACGGGGCGTCCAGCGTCACGTTCGCCGGCATCGCCGCGCCGGCCGCACACGGGAGCAGCCCCACCAGCAACAGTCCCAGCTTCATGCCACAGACCCCTTCCGCTACTTCACCGAGCCGAGGGCGATGAGCGCGAACACCATCGCGAAGATGGCCACCGTCTCGACGATGCCGATCGCGGCGAGATAGTTCGTGAAGCCCTGGTTCGTCTCGGCCTGCGCGTCGCAGGCGGCGGCGGCGGCACGGCCCTGGAAGAGCGCCGAGAGGCCGATCGCGAGGCCGGCGAAGATCCCCGCCACGAGGACGGGCACGCCCGAACCGGCCGCGACCTTGCCGACCTTGCCGAGCATGGTGAACATCAGGATCATGCCGTAGAGCGTCTGGGTGATCGGCGCGCCCACGAAGGAGAGCAGCAGGAACGGCGCCGGCTTGTTCGCGGCGTAGCACTTCTTCCACGCGCCAACGGCGGCGGAGGCCGCCAGACCCGTTCCAAGCGCGCTGCCCGCGCCGGAAAGCCCCAAGCAGGCGATGGCGCCCGCGACGATCATTGCTGCATCACTCATGGTTTCTCCTTTGTTTCAATTCACTCGGTTTTTCTTCGACGAAATCACCCTAGGGCCGCACACTCTCCCGGCGGAAGGGCCGGAACGCATGCCCCGACCACGAGACGCCCTTGTGGTTCGAGAACTCCAGCGTGTTCAGGCGCACGGCGTGGACGAGGATCGAAAGCCCCGCCATCGCGAGGTTTAGCCCGTGCCCCACAAGCAGGATCACGACCATCCCCACCGCGAGGAGCGCGGAGGTCCACCAGACGTGCCCGACGTGCGCGACGTCCAACGCCATCATGTTGAAGTTCTCCGCCACCTTCACCGAGGCGAGCCCCACCGCGAAGAGGCGCACGTACGAAATGACGTCCCCCAGCGCGCTCATGATGCTGAGCGGCAGCATGCCCAGTTCCGCGCCATGCGCCTTCAGTTCGGACGGCTTGACCGTGAAGAGGAACACGAGGGCGATCGAGATGCCGCCCACCCAGTACCCCCACGCCGGGAACGCGGGGAAGATCTTGACGATCGTGTTCGTGACGAGGTACATCGTGAGGAGGATGCCCGCCCACCCGAACTCCGCGAGCGCCGTCGAATCCGGCCACTTGCAGACACCGTTCCAGAGGCGCGCCAGCATGAGGTGCGAGACGCCGATCGTGAAGCAGAGGAGCATCATGTTGTTGTAGCTCGGGTCCGCCAACCATCTCACCGTCGGCCAGTCCCTGCACCAGGGAATCCCCGCGCCGAACCAGGTGTTGGAGAGGACGCCCCAGACGACGGTGGCGGACGAGAAGACCGTCAGGAGCGTGAGCCAGCTGCGCACCGCGCGCGGCCGGTGCCCCGCCTCGCCCTTCGGGCGCGTCTTCCACCAGCCGAAGAGCGTCGCCGCAAGGAAGATCGCCCCGTACGCGCCGTCCCCCACGAGCATCGCGAAGAACAGCGAGAAATAGCACATGAACGGCACCGACACGTCCGATTCCGTATAGGCCGGCGCGATGCCGAGCCCCGCAAACAGCACCGCGACGGAACGGAACATTCTGGGCGGCCGCACCAGCGTGGGCGGATCCTCGCCCGGCTCCGCGTCGCGCAGCAGGATGCCCCAGGCCTTCGTGACCGCCTTCGCCCGTACCTTCGGCACCGCGTCCTGCGGCACCCATCCCTCGATCCACGACACGACGCCCTGCGTCGCGAGCGCATCGCGCGCCGCCGCGAAGGCCATGCGGTCCCGCAGTTCGGGATAGCGGTCCAGAATCGCGCGCGCGCGGTGGTTCAGCGCGGCCAGCGCGCACTGGATGGCCGTGGCGGCGGCCTCGGTCTCGGCCAGCTTCCGGCGTGTTTCGGAAAGGCGTTCCGCCGGCAGCGGGTCCGGCAGATCCACGACGGACGCAAGGTCGATGCCGCGGTCCAGGAGGCTCTTCGCGAGCGCGGGGTCGAAGTCGCCGTAGGGCTCGTACTTCCGCACCGTCTGGCGCAGGGCCTCCGCCGTGTCCACAAGCGCCTGGCGCTCCGCCTCCGCCTTGAGGACCGCCTTCACGAGATCTGCGTTGCGCACGGCCTCGAACCGCGCGTCCGCCGCCTCGGCGGAGGCCTCCTTCGCCGCCTTCGCGAGCACGCGCACCGCGCGCTCGGCATCCGCGAGCGCGCCCTTCGCCTCCGCGAACGCCGCAGACGCCGCGCCGGAGAAATCAACGTGGACGCATCCGAGGTCGCGCAGCGCCTCCAGCGCCTTCTCGCCCTCCTTCGCCACGCACAGCAGCGTGAGGTGCTTCATTGGAACGATCATGCCGCATCCTCCCCGCCGGGCGCACGGCCCTTCGCGATCTTGCCGCGCGTCACGGCCGCGGTCTGCTCGTCGCCGATCGCGATCTTGATCACGCGGATGTTCTCCCTGCACTGGGGGATCTTCACCTTCTCGAAGAGGTTCACGCGCTGCGAGGTCGTGCGCAGCTCGGCGGCGATCAGCTCGCGCTGGCGCTGCAGCACGGCCCGCTCGCACTGGAGCGCGAGGACGGAGGTGAGCGCCGCCACGGCGTCGTCGACCCACGCCGGCGTCTCCCAGAGGTCGACGCTCTTCACGTCCGTCTCGATGCCGTCGAACACGGGAATCTCGACGCCGGCGATGTTGGCCTTCGACATGCGGACCTCCTTCACGGCGACGAGTCCGCCGAGCAGGTCGTCGCCCGTCGCGAAGAGGCCCACCCAGGCATCAAGCCCCGCGCGCACGGCCTTCTCGCGCGCCGTCACGGCGTCCGCCTGCGCGACGATTCCCGCGATTTCGCCCTGAAGCTGCTGCTTCTTCAACTGCAGCATGGGCAGAAAACGCTGGAAACGCTTGAGCGCGTCCGTCTGGGCCTTCAGCTCCGTCTTGGTCAGTTTGATTTTCGCCATGGTCTAAGATCCCGTCAAAAACGGGAACTATTATACACGATTTCGCAGCCGCAAATCAAGCGACCGCGACAGCCACGGGGGACGTCGACCCCTACCATGCACCCACCCATGTCCACACCCCACGTCCTGTCCGCACCACATGGTAGGGCGCGGCGGATGGACGGCGGACTCACGCGGCAATTATAGCACAACGGGGCGGGCGGCAGTCGGGAGGGGCGCGCTTGTCGCGACCGTGGCGCCATCCCGGACGTGGGTCCTGAGGTCGCGCGCGTTGCCGGCGGCGGCGAGGAAGGCCCGGAACGGGCCGTTCTTCGCCGTCGGCACGCAGTCGATGCCCGCAAGGGGCAACCCCTCCGCCGCCAGCGCGCGGCGCACGGCGTTGAGCGCGAAGTGTTCGAGCGTGCGCCCCATCGCCCGGCAGCTCATCACGAAGTCGGTGACGCGGGCGGACGCGGCATCGTAGACGACGTAGCACACGAGCCCCATCTCGCCGAAGGCGTCGGCCATGCGGAACGTCCACACCCGCTTCGCGGGATCGGCGACGAGCGCGGCCCATTCGTCCGCCCCCCTCCGGATCGTCGTCGCGTTGAACTGGTTCGTCTTCCCCGCCATCTGCGCAAGGCGCGGTACGTCCGCCGGGGTCGCACGCGCCATGCGGCACGTCATCTTCAGTCCGTCCAGATAGTCGTCCAGCGTCGCGGCGGACGCGGCGGACGCCCGGCGCGCCGCCTCCGCCCGGTACTGTCCCGCGCGCGCGCGGTCTTCCGCCGTTCCGCCCACGTCGGCGAAATACGCGGCGTCCAGCCGCCGCAGGAACGCCGCCGGCCGCATGAGGTCGTCCGGGAACGGCGGCACCGCCACATCGGGCAGGTGCGCCACCATCTGCGCGCGCTCGTGCGGATTGTCGTCCACGAAGACGACCGACTCGACGCCCAGGTTGAGCGCGCGGCAGATGTCCAGCAGGTTCCCCGCCTTGGGCGCCCAGTTCACGCCCACCGCCGTGAAGTCGGCGAGCGCGAGGGGCATGTCCGCCCGTGCAAACGCCCGCGCAAGCGGCGCCGCCGTGTTGTCCGGCGGATCGTTCTTCGAGAGGAGCACGAGCAGCACGCCGCGCGCCCGAAGCGCGCGCAGGCCCTCCTGGAACGCGGCGAACGGAGTGACGGCCTCCGCACCGTCCTCCGAGACGATGCCGCGCCAGAGCGTGTTGTCCGCATCGACGGCGAGAACCTTCTTCGGCGCCGCGCCGACGAGGAAGCGGAACTCGTCCTCGACCGCCCGAAGCCCCGCAAGGGAAAACGGCATCGCCGCGAGCGCGCGCATCCGCGCATCCCAGAACCCCGGCGTCTCCCGCGCGAGCTGCGCGAGGTCGGGCACGACGATGCGCGCAGACGGGAAGCGCGCGCGGAGGAGCGCGCGGTCATCCGCCGAAGCGCCCCCCTCCACCACGAGCAGAACGGCCTCGGGGGCGAACGCCTGGAGTCCGCCCGCCGGATCGAGCGCGTCCTGCCGCCAGGTGTCGAAGCCGGGCGCGAGGTAGACCGCATCCCCCGCCCGGCGGAAGTCCTGGGCGAGGAGGTCGAGCGTCACGTTTCCGAGGAGGGCGATCTTCATGTTTCGACGACGCCCCGCCGACAGGTTTGCGGAATCGTCACGCACGCCGTCGACGCCGCAAGCCCCGCGCCGAAACCGGCGAGGAGCGCACGCCCCGCCGCCTCCCCGTGCGCGGCGAGCGTCAGCGCGACCGAACACGAACCGGGGTTCGCGTAGCGTTCGCCGCTCGTCAGAAGGCGGCCCGCGAGGCCGAGCGTCTTCGCGAGCTGCCGCACCATGTAGAGGTTCGCCTGATGCGGCACGAAGAGGTCGATGGCGGGGTTCGCGGCGTGGAAGCCCTTCAGGAACGCCGCCACCGGACCCGCCACGAAGCGGAAGACGCCGAAGCCGTCCATGCGGATCTTCCCGTCCGCCCCGCACCGCAGCACGTCCGCGCCCGCGCCGTCCGTGTAGAACGCGAACCGAGCCGGCGCCTCCCCCTCCGCCGCGACCAGCGTCGCCGTCGCGGCGTCGGACATCACGGCCAGCGTCGCGACGTCCGCCGTGTCCACGTGGGCGGACTGCACATCGCCGTCGACGAGCAGGATCCTCCTTCCCGTCGCGGCAGCGAGCTGCCCCGCCACCAGCAGACCATACGGATACCCTCCGCACGCCATCTGGAGGTCGAGCGCCGCCGCGTCCCGCGCAAGCCCCAGTTCTTGCTGGAGCCGCACCGCAAGCGCGGGGAAGCGTTCCGGCGCCGAAAAGCTCACCGCCACCACGCCCCCCACCTCCGCCGGATCGACACCCGCGAGCGCCCGCCGTGCCGCCGGCAGCATGAGGTCGAGGACGGTCCGCCCCGGCTCCAGCACGCGCCGGACCGCGAAGCCCGTCGACTTCACGATCGACTCCGCCTTCGCCGCGCCCACGAGCGCCGTACACAGCTCGCGGTTGTCCACCACGTTCGCCGGCACGCAGCCGAAAAGCGCGTCAAGCGACAGATTCTCGAGTTCAATCATGTTCTGCATGCGTAGAAGCACAGTATACCCCACCCTCCTTTCACCCGTCAACGCAGAATCAGCAACGTACCGCCTGCCGTCGCATCACGCACACGACTCATTCGGACGTTCCACGCCGAGGGCGGCGCGGGTCCTTCACGCGCCAGGCCGCGTCGGGGCAGGATGGGTGGTAGGGGCCGACGTCCTCGGCGGCCCGCCCCTGGCACGTGGCGTACGACAGTGAACCGGACCGGGGACCGGGCCTCCGGCCGGTTAACACGGAGCGCGCGGAGGCACGGGGACACGGAGAATGGTTTTGAGGTTGGCTTGCGCGCGGCTTCATCCGCCACCTCGTCCGCCACGAAAGCCCGACGCCCG
>URIT01000067.1 GCA_900547945.1 uncultured bacterium | reverse complement strand
CGGCAGCGGGCCGCCACGCCCGCCTCGCCCACCACGTCCATGAGCGCCGCCGCGTTGTCGAGCGCGACCGCCACGAGGCCGCGCGTGCCCGCGTCGACGGCGGGCTTGTTGTGCTGCGTGGGCCAGTCGAGGAAGCCCTGCGTGCGGAAGGCGGCCTTCTCGCCGAACGTCTCCGCGAGGACGTGCTCGACCGTCTTGACGAGGTAGTCCCGCCGCGCCTTCAGGTAGGCGGCGTCGCCCGTGTAGAAGTACCAGTCATGCGTGTTGCGCAGGAACCAGAGCGTGTAGTTCGCCATGCCGTTCATCCACGCCGTTTCGGGCGGCGTCGTGGCGGCGGCGTAGTCGAGCGAGTCGCGCAGGACGTCCGCCGCGCCGAAGACGGCGAGGATCGCGCGCGTCTCGGGGTGCGTGTCGCCCATCCACACGAGGCGGTCGCGCTTGATGCCGTCCCAGAGGAAGTCCTGGCAGCAGAGGTGGACCGTGCGCACGGCCGTCTCCCAGACGCGGTTGAGGCGTTCGTCGGACGAGCGGAACGCCCCCACGCGCGGCATCGGGCGCATGAGGGAGACCGCGCGCACGAATTCAAGCGTCGCCTTCCCCTGCGACAGCAGGTCGATGCGCACGAAGCGGAAGCCCGTGTTGCCGATCTCCAGCATGCCGAGGTGCGGCAGCTGGTAGACGGCGTCGCGCACGGCGTGGTCGTTCGTCGCCCCCTTCTCGCCGACGTCGGCCATCGCCTCGCCGACGGACTCGCCGAAGCGGATGCGGACCCGCGAGCCGTGCGTGAACTCGCTGTTGCCGATCTGGAGGCCGCCGTGGAGCTCGCGCCCGAAGTCGAGGAGCACGCCCGCCGAGTCGCCGTTGTTCACGAGCGTGCAGCCGCTCGGCCTGAGCCAGGCCTTCTCCGGCACTTGCCCGTGCTTCGCCGCCAGCAGGCCCGCCGCGTTCTTGACCGCCGAGCGCGTCCCGTAGGCCCCCGCGTTCGAGCTGGTCCACACGACCCGCGTCGGCGCCACGTAGGCGCGCACGCGCGGATCGACCTGGTCCGGCACCGCCACCCCCAGAACCGTCCACGCCATCCCCCACGCGGCACACGCCAACCAGCCAGACCGTCTTCTCATTGCGCTTCCTTCCGTTTTCCCGCGACAGGCGGGACGCCCCTGCGACGCCCGCGACCTCCAAGCCGTGGTTGCGGGCAAGTGTAGCATACGCCCCCCGCCGCTGTCCACCGCCCGGTACGGAAACCGTAAAGCGTACGCGAAATATGCGAAACGCCCCTGTACTTCACCAAGGACTTTCAAGCGCCTCATTCTTCCATGTCGCGCCACGAAGCCTCCAAATGGGAAAACTGCGGGATCGTGCTTCGGACAAAGGCGTCGCTCTGTCCCCTGTCCTCAACCTTGATCCCCGTATCCTCATCTCCATCCACGTAAAAAGACGAGGGCTCCGTCGGCGTACGTCCCAACTGGACAAATCTTCTTGCCTGTCCCGTTGAATCGTATTCGCAGATGATTCGCGGTTCGTTGCGCCCTTGGCGGAAGCGCACAAGCACGGGAGAACCTGCGTCATCGTACCGTGCCAACATCTCATACCCAGTTGTGGACATCTTGGCGATCCCCGCCATTACGATGTTCGTCCCCTTTCTGGTCATCTCCACCAACCCCACAACGCGCCCCACGGACGGCATGGTCTCGTCTGAGAAACATGAGACAAGGCGTTCCCCTTCCCCCTGGGGAATCCTGTCCTTTCCAGTCCTCATGCAGTCACGGGCTTTTGAATACATGCGCCTTGCCCCCCGTGACAATGTAAAGGAGGAATGATTCCGGGAGAACCGCCGCATGTACTCCCTCCTGTCCTTCCAGAGAGCCTGAAAGGGCAAGTCGAATCGTTCAAAGCCGTTTTTCTCAACGTCAAATAGCTCCGCATTGGCAACATCGTAGATGAACATCCGATGGTTTCGCGCCGTCTCCCGCCCCTTCCCCCTGCTCCGGCAGTCACTATCGTCAAACACGACCAAGTGCCGGGAGTCGGCAAATCGCCCGGGAAGCTCGACACGTTCAGACTTCCAAGCCCCATTCGTGACCGCCACGGACATCCCACCAGGGAAACCGGGGATGTAGAAATAGAGGTTGTCCCCCGGTCCCAGCCGGACCTTCTCGCAGGGATCTGCCTCCCGGGACAGTTTCCGGTTTCCGCGATTGGATATCGACCAACGGAACTGCGTCTCCATCAACGTCACTTCAAGCCCCGCCTCCCCACGCCGTTCAACATACGAGAAGTGACGGGACAGCACATATGGGAACGTGTCCTTGAACGTCTCCTTCCCAACGGCGGCGGTGGCATTCGTCGCCCCTTCATCAGCCTGTGTCCAGCCGATGTACGACCAGGCGCCAGCAACGAGATTCGTACACGCAAAGAACTCAATGAACGGTGGCACGGCGAAGAACCCGCCCGGCCACGCGACGTTCAATACAATCTCCCCGTCACCGCACGAGATATCCGTAAACCTAAGTCCCGTCCGTGCCGAGTTTTCACCCCGCATCGTTAAAGCCGACGTGGGTACGTCTGCCATCATCGCTGGTGAACATGCAGTAGCACGCTCGAACACATGGAAACCCTTTCCGCCTCCATAGAAGGTACAGCACGTGGCCAAGGCCACAAGCATGAGGCGCGTGCCGAGAGAAAGATCGTAGAAGCACATCCGCGTGAAGTCCCGCACGCTAGAGGGCGGCGAGCTTCCGCGCGACGAGCGGGCCGACGAGCTTGGGGTCGGCCTTGCCCTTCGAAAGCTTCATCACCTGGCCGACGAAGAAGCCGGCGGCGGCCTTCTTGCCCGCCTTGAAGTCCCGGACGGGACCCGGGTTCGCGGCGATGGCCTGGTCGACGAACGCCTCCAGGGCGGCCGTGTCGGAGACGGCGCCGAGGCCGCGCGCCTTCACGATCGCCTCGGGGTCGCCGCCCTTCTCGAAGAGCTCGGGCAGCAGGTCCTTCACGGTGGGGCCGTTGATCGTGCCCTTCGCGGAGAGGACGACGAGCGCGCGCAGCGCGTCCGGCGTGAGCGCACACGCGCCGATCTCCTTCCCGCTCGCGTTGAGGAGCGCCAGCACGTCGCCCATGAAGAGGTTGCAGAGCAGCTTCGCCGTCTTCCGGTCGAGCCCCTGTGCGGCGGCCTCGAAGAAGTCGGCGTTCGCCTTGTGCTGCGAGAGGACGCCGGCGTCGTACTCGGCGATGCCGTAGTCGGCGATCATCCGCGCGCGGCGCGCCTCGGGCTTCTCGGGGAGGAGTCTGCGCCAGGCGTCGATCTGCTCGTCCGAGAGCGCGACGGGCACGAGGTCGGGTTCGGGGAAGTAGCGGTAGTCATGCGCGTTCTCCTTCGTCCGCATGGAGGCCGTCTCCAGCGCCTCGGGGTCCCAGCGGCGCGTCTCCTGCACGATGGGGACGCCCTGCGCGACGCAGGCGCGCTGGCGGCGCGCCTCGTATACGAGCGCGGCGTGGATGCCGCTGAAGGAGTTCATGTTCTTGATCTCGACCTTGGTCCCGAGCGTCGGGGAGCCGACGGGGCGGATCGAGATGTTGACGTCGGAGCGCATGTTGCCCTCTTCGAGGTTGCAGTCGGAGACGCCCGCGTAGACGAGAATCTCCTTGAGGGCCGTCAGGTAGGCGATCGCCTCGTCGGCGTCCGCGAGGTCGGGCTCGCCGACGATCTCCATGAGCGGCGTGCCGCCCCGGTTGAAGTCGACGCCGGAGGTCGTGGCGTAGTGGTTGATCTTCGCGGCGTCCTCTTCGAGGTGGATGTGGTTGATGCGGACGAGCTTCTTCGTGCCGTCCGCCTTCGTGATCTCCACGCCGCCGCCGATGCAGAGGGGGTTTCCGTTCTCGGAGATCTGGTAGTCCTTCGCCATGTCGGGGTAGAAGTAGTTCTTCCGGTCGAAGGTCGCGTGCTTGTTGATCGCCGCGCCGAGCATGAGGCCGCTCATCACGGTGAGCTTCACGGCCTCCTTGTTCATGACGGGCAGCGCGCCGGGGTAGCCCAGGCAGACGGGGCAGACGTTCGTGTTCGGCTCGCAGCCGGTCTTCAGCAGGCAGCCGCAGAACATCTTCGTGCGCGTCTTGAGCTGAACGTGCGTTTCCAGTCCAATCGTATTCTCGAATTCCATCGTCTTCACTTTCCTTCGCGTGGGGAGAGCGCATTGATCGCGTCCCAGAGGTTCGTCGTTCCCGTCTCGTTGAGCTGGCGCAGGCGTTCGTCGAGGCGGTGCCGCAGACGCTCGATCTCGCCCCGCGCCGTGACAAGGCGGTTCGTGCGGCACGGGTCGTGGGCCTGCTCCTCCAGCGAACGGAGGTCGAGCGAGTCCATGCCCCGGATGCCCTGGCGGATGCGGTCACCCGGCTCGTGCAGGATGCCGTCGGTATACTGGCGGCCAAGCACCGCGTTCTTCGGGAGGCCCGCGTCCTTCTTGATCGTGCGGGCGTCCACGAGGCCCACCGTCACGAAGACGAGGATCTCCTTCTGCTCCTTCACGCGCACCTTCGAACCGAAGAGGCGCGGCCCGATCCACCACCAGTCGCGCAGCCACGGGATGCCGTTGTCCATCTGCGTCTCCACGGTGCGGGAGAGGCCGCCGATCACGGCGGTCGTGCCGCTGGCCATGTTGAACGCGGTGACGAGGCGCTGCACCTCGATGATCGGATACTTGGCGGCATAGGCGTCGGAATCGTCGTCGCCGCCGCCGGCCGTCACCTCGCCCGTCTTCGAGCTGACCGTGGGGACGATCTCCACGTGGATGAGGCCGTCCGCGCCGACGCGCGGCGTCACGTCGAGCGAGATGCCCCACGAGAAGAACGCTTCCTTGGCGAACATCATCTTGTCCTCGCCGGGGATCGCGCTCATCTTCATGTCGAGGTCCACCGAGGTCGAGTTGTCGTTGATCGTCTTCTTGACGGCGATCGTCACGTTCGGATACTTCGTCGTCATGTCCACGGTCGCCTTGCGCCCGGAGGCGACGATGATCTTCGGGTTCGAGAACGTGCGCGCGTCCTCGCTCGATTCGAGCGCGCGCAGGATCACGTAGAGGTCGCTCATGCCGATCGTGCCCTGCACGCGCGAAAGGTTCACGCGGTTGATGCCGCCCTCGCCGTAGGTCGTCTTCGTCGAGTTGCCGTCCTCGACGACGCTCTGCACGCCCTCCATGCGCCGCTGGTCGAAGGTCGAGTTCATGCTCAGGGCGCCGGTCATGCCGTCGAGCATGCGCCAGTCGATGCCGAGTTTGTGCGAGGCGTTGTTGGAAAGCTCCACGAACCGCGCCTCGATGTAGACCTGCTGCGCCGCCACGTCCACCTCGCGCACGACCCGCTCGCAGGCGTCGAGGACGACGCCCGGCGCCGTCACCATGACGACGTTCGCGTCCGGGAACGCCTGCGCGACCGCGCCGAGCTTCCACCCGAGGCCGAAGTCGCCGGCCCACATCGCGTTGATCCGCTCGGCCACCTCGGTCGCGGAGACGTGCCGGAGCGGGAACGAGCGCGTATCGACGCGCCGCGCCCGCAGCGCGGCCTCGCTCTTCTCGGCCGCCGCCGCGACGTCCGCCGCCGCCGCCTTCACCGCCGCCGCCACCGCCTTGTCGAGCCGGTTCGTGTCGAGGAGGAGGAGCGCGGGGACGTTCGTCACCGTCCCCGCCGCCGTCACGGCGTTCGTCGTCGTCCCGCCCGCCAGCGCGTCCGCCACCGCGTTCGTCGGCTGCGGCGACGACACCGCGAACGGGTCGTTCGTGAGCGGGCTCACCGCGAGGTAGAGCTGGTTCGTCACCTGCACCGCGAACGTCGCGACGTTCGTCACGACCGGCGCGGCGAGCAGTTCGGACCCCGTTGCGGAGAGGCACGCAGCCCCCAGGAGCGTGGCGAGCAACGCCTTCACCCCCGCGCCTCCTCGAAGGCCCTGCCGATGGCGAGCAGCCGGTCCTCGCGGAAGGCGTCGCAGATGAACTGCACGCCGACCGGCAACGGCGGAACCGCCGCTGCCGGCGCCGTGGGCCGGGGTTCGGAGGCGCCTGCGCCCCCGTCCTCTGTGAACCCCGCCGGCACGCTCATCGCGCAGTTGCCCGCGAGCGCGCTCGGGATCGTGAAGAGGTCGTTCAGGTACATCGTGAGCGGATCCTGCAATTCGCCGATCCTGAACGCCGGCGTCGGCGCGACGGGCGTGAGGAGCGCGTCCACCTTCCGGAACACCTGCTCGAAGTCGCGGCGGATGAGCGTGCGCACCTTCGAGGCGCGCCCGTAGTAGGCGTCGTAGTAGCCGCTCGACAGCACGTAGGTGCCCATGATGATGCGGCGCTTCACCTCGGGGCCGAAGCCCTCGGCGCGGCTGCGCGCGTAGAGGTTGAACACGTTATCGCTCTTCGCCGAGCGGTGGCCGTAGCG
Organism: uncultured bacterium; assembly: GCA_900547945.1. Lineage (GTDB taxonomy): Bacteria > Verrucomicrobiota > Kiritimatiellia > RFP12 > UBA1067 > RUG572. The sequence goes on along the minus strand of URIT01000067.1, from coordinate 10,819 downwards.
CACGCCGTCGAAGCGCGCGAGGTTCGCGCTCGCCTCGGCGGGGGCGACGACGTAGTAGACCGCCATCGCGTACTCGGTGTGCGGGAGCGAGACCTCCACGATCTCCGCGCCCGCCGCCGCGCACGTCCGGATCGCCGCGTCCGTGAGGCGCTTCACCTCGGGGTCGAGGCCGTCGATGTAGTATTCCTTCGGAAGGCCGATCCTCACGCCCTTGAGCGAAGCGCCCGCGAGCGCGGCCGCGTAGTCGGGCACCGGCTCGCGCGGCGTCGTGCCGTCCATCTCGTCGTGCCCCGCAAGGGCCTGGAGGAGCAGGGCCGCATCCTCCACGCTCTTCGTCATCGGGCCCACCTGGTCGAGGGAGCTCGCGAACGCCGTCACGCCGTAGCGGCTCACGCGCCCGTAGCTCGGCTTGAGGCCGACGCAGTTGCAGAAGCTCGCGGGCTGGCGGATCGAGCCGCCCGTGTCCGTGCCGAGGGCCGCGATGCAGAGGTCGCCGCCCACGGCCGCCGCGCTGCCGCCCGAGCTGCCGCCCGGCACGCGCGCCGGGTCGTAGGGGTTCACCGTGCGGCCGAGCGCGGAGTTCTCCGTGGAGGACCCCATCGCGAACTCGTCCATGTTCACGCGCCCCGCGCAGATGAAGTCGTGCGCCTTGAGGTTCCGGATGACCGTCGCGTCGTACGGGCTCACGTAGCCTTCGAGGATCTTCGAGCCGCACGTGCAGGGCTGGCCCTTCACGTTGATGAGGTCCTTGACCGCGATCGGCACGGCCTTCGGGTTCGCCCGCGCCGCCGCAAGCGCCCCCTCCTCGTCGAACGTCAGGTACGCGCCGATGCGCGGATTCTCGGCATGGACGCGGTCGATGACCGCCCGCACCAGCTCCTCGCTCGTGAAGTCGCCCTTCGCAAGGCCCTCGCGGGCCGCCTTGATTCCAAGCTTGAAAAGTTCCATTTTGCCTTCCTTCCCTAAAGGACGGGGACTCTGGCGTCCCCGAACCCCGCCCATGGCGCCGCCTTGCGGCGGTCAATCCTAGCTCTCCGCCCCCTCCACGATCTTCGGCAGCATGAACTCGTCGCCCGTGCGGGCGGGCGCGTTCGCGAGCGCGGCCTCGCGGTCGAGCGAGGGGCGCACCACGTCTTCGCGGAAGGCGTTCACGATCTCGCGCCCGTGCATCGTGGGCGGCACATCCGTCACGTCCACGGAGGCGATCTTTTCGACGTACTTGACGATATTTTCGAGCTGGGGCTGGAAAACGGCCTTTTCCGCGTCGGTCAGGTCCAGACGCGCCAGTTCCGCCACGTAGGCGACATCGATGGTGGGCTTGTTCATAGAGAGGGTATTATAGCATAAACGGCTGGCGGACGACGAGCGCGGGCGCACCTTCGCGCGTGAGCGTGGCCGTCGCCCCGTAGCGGCCCTTCGGGTTGGGCGGACGGCGGATCGGGAGGCGTTTCGACCACACGCCGCCGGGCGGCAGGTCGAGCGACACGCGCCCAAGGTCCACGCGCCACCCCTTCGGCAGCTCCGTCACCTCCAGCACGCCCGCGAGCGGACGGTCGAGCGGCGCCGTCACGTCGAGCCACAATTCGCGCGCGTTCTCGGAAAGGCGCACCGAGACGTTCGGATCGCGCGCGCTCGGCACGTAGGTGAGGATCGGCTGCTGGTCGTAGCCGCTCGTCCACATCGTGATGCGCGAGCGATAGGACGCATCGCGCATGAGCGTCGTGCGGCGGTCCATCGCCGGGATGTCCGTCGTGTAGATGCGGATCTCGCCCCGGTGCCCCGTGATGAACTCCTCGCGCCAGTCGCCGAAGAGGTCCGCGACGAGCATCGGGCCCGGCACGCGCCCGGTGAGGCGCGCGCCCGCGTGGTCCTTCAGCCCCCCACGGAAGACCTCGCGCTGGAGGTCGGCGTCCCAGAACGCATTCCGCACGCCGTTGCCGTAGTTGAACGTGCAGTTCGTGTAGGCGGCGAGCAGCGTGCCGTCCGCCGTGAAGAACCAGCGGTTGTCGCTCCTCGGGTGCGTGTTCGTCTTCGAATTGCCGCTCTGGTCCACCTCCTGCCCGTAGATTTCGAGGCCGGGGTGGACGGGGTCGAGGTCCGCGCAGATGCCGCTGCCGTGGACGTGGCGCGTCGGCGCGTCGAGCGCCCAGATGTCCTCGCCCGTCACGGGGTCCGTGAGGAGGAGGCCGCCGCCCTTCCGCTGGGGCGTCTCGTAGACGAACGCGAGCTCCATCCCCGGCCGCTTCGGGTCGATGTCGCCGTAGTAGTGCGCGTCCGAATGGCCGCGCCCGTTGCACCACAGCACCGTGCCGTCGTGGTCGAGCGTGAGCGAGCCGATGAGCACCTCGTCGCACCCGTCGCCGTCCACGTCCTCGCACAGGCAGGCGTGGTCGCCCTGCCCCTTGAACCGGCGCGGCATGAACTCGTTGTTGAACTGCCACACGCGCTCCAGCGCCGTCCCCGTGAAGCGGTAGGCGTCGACGATCATCTTGCCGTACGTGCCGCGCTCCATGATCACGCAGGGCGTCTTGCCGTCGAGGTGCGCGAGGGCGATCTGGTTGCGGGAGTTGTAGTGGTTGTAGTCGCCGGCGGGGTCGGGCGCGGCGCGCGGGATCCACGGCGTCTGGGCGCGGATGCGCCCCGTCAGGCCGTCGAACACGGTGAGGTATTCGGGACCGTCCGTCACGCGCCCGTCGGGGTCGCGGTAGTCGGGCGCGAGGGGCGCCGTCTTCGCGACGACCTCCGCCCTGCCGTCGCCGTCGAGGTCGGCGACGATGAACGGCGCGTACCAGATGCCCATCTCGATGTTCCAGCCGAGGTCCACGCGCCAGAGGAAGTCCCCCTTTGACGTGTAGGCTTCGAGCTTGTAGGTGTCCTGCGCGCGCCGCCAGACGAGGTCCCAGGGGTCCGTGCCGCCGGACGGCGTCTTGACGACGTAGTCGTAGGCACCGTCGCCGTCGAGGTCGCCCACGGCGACCGCCGCCACCGTCGCGTTCGTGTCCGCAAGCGGGATGCGGATGTACGGCGCCGCGCCGTCCGGCACGCAGCGGACGGGCGTGAACGCCTTTCCGTCGAGCGAATACGCGGCGGCGGCGTTCGTGTAGCCGGGGAGGAAGAAGTCGCTCGTCTGGACGATGGGCTGCGCGTTGACCTTCTCGGTCTTCCCGTCCGCCCGGCGCCAGAGGTCGAACGCCCGGCCGGGCGCGTCGCCCTCCAGCATCCGCCACCCCACATACGTGCCGCGCGGCGAGACGGAGGCGACGAGCCCCCGGTCCATCTTCTCGACGGGCCGCGCCCGCAACGCGCCCGCAACGCGCTTCGACGCATGGACGGCCATCTTGTAGGCAAGTTCCAGCTTCTCGCCCTTCCTGAGCGCGAGCGGCCCCGCGTAGAGCGGCGAGGCGTTCACCATCCGCTTGTCGGGCCACAGGTAGAAGCGCGCCGTCGCGGGCCCCTTGAGCTGCGTGAACGTGACGCCCTCGCCCGTCGCGGGGTCGGAGAGGTCGAGGAACGTCGTCTCCGCGCCCGTGCAGGCCGCCGGCGTCGTCCCGCCCGCGAAGCCGCGCACGGCGAAGGCCTTCGCCACGTCGGGGGCGAGGCGCAGCGTCGCGCCCGCGTAGCCGCCGCCCCATGCGCCCGTCTTCACGTCGCCGTGCGGCGGCGTGCGGTCGAGCGTGACGTCCGCCTGCGCCGTGAACGTGTGGCGCGTCGTGATGATGTAGCCGCCGTTCGGGTCGGGCGGGTCGATCGTGACCGTGCGGTCTTCGAGGAGGACGGGGGCGTCCGCGCCACGCGGGCCGTAGGCGAGCTTCAGGTCGACGACGCAGTCGAGCCCTTCCGTGCGCACCGCCTTCTTCACGACGCGCGTCTCGCCGGCGGGTTCGGCGCCCGTGCGCGCCGCGTCCGCCGGCTCCCAGTAGTTGACGCCGTTGATGAACTTCCACGAGAACCACGCGCCGAGGTGCCAGACGTGGTCGGCGGGACGCAGGTCGGTGAGCGTGCGCCCGCCCGGCAGGGCGAGCGGATGGAAGAAGGGACGCCCCTCGGGCGTGTCGAGTTCGAGGTTCCAGAGCGTCCGGCCGCTCCGCGTCATCCGCACGCCCGTCGCCGTCCGCTCCAGCTTCGACTGGCGGAAGGCCGTGATGGCCGCGTCGGTGCGGCGGCACATCGGCTCGCGCGCGATCAGCTCGTCGAGGATCGCGCCCACGTTGTGGTTCGCGTAGCGGCGGCGGTCGCGCGCGGCGGCGGGCACGAGGCGCTGGACGGGCCCCTTCGCGTCGGGCGTCCATTCGCTCAGCCCCGTCGCGTCCACCGCGAGGAAGCCGCGCTCGACCTCGAAGAAGCGGGTGGGGCCGTACACGGCGGCCAGCACGGTCGCCTCGTCCCAGGAGCAACGCCCGCCCACGCCCTTCTCCTCGGCCTTCCCCGCAAGCACGCACGCGCGCGACGGCAGGGCTTCGGCGAAGAGGTCGTGGACGGGGTTCGGATAGGGGTAGGCGCGCTCGGCGACCGTGCGGCCCGAATAGATGTGCCGGCCGAGCGCCCAGTCCGAGACGACGATCGGCGTGGGCCACCGCGCGAAGGCGATCTGCGCGGAGGGCCCGTCGTGCATCGCGTTGTACTCCTGCCCCTTCGGCATCCGGCACGCCATCACGTACCAGGCGCGCACCTTGCGCTTCACGAGTTCGCGGCCGTCGAGCGGCGAGTGGCGGTCGCCCTTCGTCTCCAGGAGGCGGCGCACGTTCGTGAGGAAGCCGACCGAGCAGAAGACGACGCTCCGGTCGGGCGCGGCGGCGAGCGCCCTGCGGTAGACGTCGTTCGCGTCCGGCGCGTCGTTCGAGTTGAGGTGCTTCACCCAGTGGGGGTAGGCCTCCGCGAGGCGCGTGAACTTCCGGTGCCCGGGGCGCTGCGGGTTCCCGCCCGGCACGCCGACGACGCCCAGCTCCTTCGCGCAGCCCACCGGGATGCCGGGCCGCCCGTAGTAGGCGTTGACGATCTCGATGGCGGCGACGGACTGGTTGTCGCGCGTGCAGGAGGCCATCGCGAGGATTTCGCACTTCCCCTCGTCCGCCAGCGCGTGGAGGCACGCGAGCGCCCCCACGTCGTCATAGTCCTCCACCATGTCGGTGTCGAAGAGGATCCGGGGCCCTGCGGCGAATCCCGCGAACGCCACGCAGGCGGCCAGCGCAAGCAATCTGTTTTTCATCATGTGGCTAGTATACCACATCCCCGCCCACCCCGAAAAGACGGACGGGAGGGACGCGCTCCCGCGCGTCCGCGCTTCACAGCGACGCTTCGCCGTACTCGTTCACACATGCGCCGGCGATATTCAGGGCCGACATGCCGTAAACTCATGTAGATGCCGAATCGCCCACTGGCGGAACCGCACGGCGACATCGCTTCGGATTCGCATGCCAATGGCAAGAATCATGTCAAGGTTGTAGTGCGCAAACTGGCGTTTGACGCTCCGCATACCCTCTTGTCGAACTTGCAAAAACATTTTGCAAGTTGCCTCGCGCACAAGTTCACCGTCACCGTAGATCTGGTCGATATGGTAGGCGACATCCTGACGACTTGCCTGAAACCGCTCTTGTATCTGCTCAGCCGCCAACCAGACGTCCTCACCCTCGAACCGAACATTGACGTTCGAGACGCCATTGTCGTCCTGATAGATCAGAAATGCGTTCGTGTCACTCATGTCAGCTTCCCAAGACTATTTATTCTCTGCGCTCTCTGCGTTCTCCGCGTGAGACATTCCCCCTGTCAGCCCCGCCGCGTGGGTCTTTTCCTCACGCAGAGAACGCGGAGGACGCAGAGGTTGGGTTGAAAGAAAGGATTGGATCGTCTCGTCAGACCTCACCCAAACACCCCTCTCCCCTCCGCGCTCTCTGCGCTCTCCGCGTGACGCATTTCCTCTACATGCCTCTCCGCGCCCTCCGCGCGAGTCTCCGCCCCGTAGTTGTTTACGATCCGCTTGAAGCCCTCCTTCAGCGTATTCATGCCGAAGTTGACGAGCAATCCGACCTGCAACCTGGAAAGAACAAGATAGGTTCTCAGTTGCTTGAAATAAACGGGGGCCATCAGCGTCGTCGACTTAAGCTCCACGATAACGCATCCGTCCACCAGAAGATCAACGCGGAACGCATCAGGGAACGTATGTCCCCCATATGTCAAAGCCAAGGGTTTCTGGCACTCAACCTGATGCCCGCGATTCACCAGTTCGATGGCCAGTATCTTCTCATAGACACTTTCCATCATCCCCGGACCGAATTCCTTGTGAATCCGCACAGCGGCATCAAGCACATCACCTGAAATCCGATTCAAATCCTTCATCGCATCCCTGCCTTTCTTTTGCAAACATCCGCGTGAGACATTCCACCTGCCAGCCCCGCCTCGTGAGGACTTCCCGTCAGAACAGTTTTTTCCTCACGCAGAGAACGCAGAGGTTGCGAAAGATGGTTGAGGCGGCCTACCTCAACAGCACTCATCCCCAATACCCCTCTCCCCTCTGCGCCCTCTGCGCTCTCTGCGTGAGGCATTCCCCCTGTCAGCCCCGCCGCGTGGGTCTTTTCCTCACGCAGAGAGCGCAGAGGACGCAGAGGTTGGGTTGAAAGAAAGGATGGGCTCGTCTCGTCAGCCCTCATCCCCAATACCACACTCCCCTCCGCGCCCTCTGCGTTCTCCGCGTGAGACTTCTCCCCTGTCAGCCCCACCGCGCGGGTCTTTTCCTCACGCAGAGAACGCGGAGGACGCAGAGGTTGGGTTGAAAGAAAGGATGGGCTCGTCTCGTCAGACCTCATCCCAAACAGTCCTATCCCTTCTGCGCTCTCTGCCTCTCCGCGCCTCTGCGTGAGACATTCCCCCCACGATACAGGCGCCCGGGCTCAGTCATGCTTCGTGGACGCCTTCATGTGCGAAAGGCGGGCCGCAAGCGCGCGCACACGGCGCACGAACGCATCATCCGCCGCCAGCGTGCCGTATTTCACAAGCAGGCCGCAGGACTTCTCGAAGGCGCGGACCAGCCCCTCGTGCCGCCGGAGCGCCGCGTCGTCCCACGACGCCGTGGACGCGACGAACGCCGCCGCCGCGCGGTCGTAGCGCGCCACGTACTTCGCGTCCTTCGAGTAGGCGAGGATCTCCAGCAGGGCGTCCAACGCCGGCACGTCCGCCGCATCCGGCGCGAGGCGCGCGAAGAGCCGCGCGGCCGTCTTCTCCCGCAGCGCAAGCACGTCGGCCGCCTTCACGCCGGGGCCGCCCTGCACGGTGTTCGCGTAGACGGACGGAATCTCGCGCACCCAGATGTTGCGGTATGCGACGGGCGTCCCGTGGTCCTGCAGCTGGATCGGATACCGCGCGGCGCCCTTCTGCACGGGCTTGCGCTCAAGGTTGTAGGTGCTGCCCTCGAACTCCCAGTTGTCCTGGACGAGCACGCCGTTGAAGAAGAGCGTCACCGTGGGCCCCTTGACGAGCGTGTCGCCGTCCCACACCGGCGCGTGGAAGACGATGTCGTAGCTCTGCCACGCGCCCTCCGGGCGCGCCGGGTTCACGAGCGGCGGATTCTGCGCATAGACGGCCCCCGCCTGCCCGTCCGCGTAGTTCGGGTTCGGGTTCGGCGTCTTCGAGGGATCGGTCAGATAGGAGTCGAGCACCTGGATCTCGTAGCCCCCGAACAGGATGACCCCGGAGTTGCCGCGGCCCTGCCCCCACCCCGTCGCCGGCTTCGGCGTCTTCCACTCCAGATGGAGCTGGCAGTCCGCAAACACGCGCCGGGTGACGGCGTTCCCCGTCTTCGGCGCACAGCGAAGCGCCCCCTCCACGACCTCCCAGCGGCACGTCCCGTCGCGCCCCGTGTACCAGTTCCGGTCGGCGCTCGCCCGCGTGCCGTCGAAAAGCACCACCGCGTCGCTCGGCGGCCGTCCCTCGGGCGCCTCCACCTTCACGGGATTGGGGCGGTTGCGGTCGTGGATCGCCCAGGCGTGCCGTGCGTCCGGCCCCTGGCAGTAGAGCCCCGCGCAGACAGCCCCCGCCGCGAGTACACAGGTCAGGACAACGATATCGCGTTTGTTCACTTCAGCATTCTCCTCTCAGGCAGTTTTCCGTTTTCCGTTCCACAAAAGGATCTCGATCTCCTAGCGCAGGATCAGCACCGTGCCGTTTGCCGTCGTGACGGCGAGGCGGCCCCCGTCCACGCCCACGGCGCTCGCAAACGACCGCTCGCCGTCCACGTAGACCGACCAGCTCGCCAGGTTCTCGGCGGCGACGAGCCTGCCGAACGTCAACGGGAGGGTCAGCCGGCGCGGCAGGCCCTTCGGACCCGTCCCGGCGACGGTCGTCACGTCGAGGCGGCCGTTCGCGGCCGGACGGAACGTCGTGATCGTGCCCGCGCCCGCGCAATCGACGGCGAGGCGGTTGAACGCGATGTTCTCCTTGTTCAGCTCCTCCACGTCAAGCGTCGCGCCCGCGTCCACGCGCACCGCGCCGAAGTCGAGGAACTTCCAGTCGGCGCGCAGCGCTCTGAAGAGGTACGGGATGTGGTTGTTGTAGGTGAAGGAAAACTGTGCGTTCAGCTTCGTCGAGCCCGCGTCGTCGATCTCCCACGCGCGCTCGCCGGCGCGCGCGTCGAGCGTCGTCCAGACGACGCCGTCCGGGCTCGTCTGCAGTTCCCAGTCGGACGGGCAGGGATGGTCCTTTGCGGTCATGTTCACGCCGCGCCGCAGGGCGTAGCACGTGACCGGCTGGCGCGCCGCGTCGCGTGCGCGCCAGTAGATTGTCTCCCACGTCGCCGCGTCGTCGGCCTTGAGGACCCGGTTCGTGAACATGACCGTCCCGTACCAATGCGCGACCCGGTCCTCCTCCTGCGTTCCGTCGTAGTGGTTCGTCCCGTCGTCGCCATAGCACTTAAGAAAGTAAATGGGCGAAGAGGCGCTTCCTCCGGTGAGAACCGGGTCATGCTCGATGTCTGTGCCGAAGTACGCCCGTGCCTGGTTCAACCCCCAGCCGATCCACCGGTTGCACGAGGCGGCCCACCCCGGCGCGAGCGCATCGGCATCGGGAGGGTTGTCGGCCCCGTGCGCGTCCGTCACGCCGAGGCTTGGAAGCCCCGATGGCGTGAAGAGGCCGATGGTTCCGAGGAAGAGCGTCGAGACGAGCGTCTTGCCGTTCCGCGTGTCCGTCCGTTTCTCAATCGACGCCTTTTTCGCGATGAACCGCCACCAGGCATTCGTGCAGGCGGACCCGCCGAGGCGGAGGACGCCCTCCTTCACGTGGAGCGCCGCGCCGTTCGCGCGCGGCGGGAGCGTCATCGTGTGGAATGCCGCGCCCGTCTTCTCGATCTTCGTGAACGGGTAGAGTGCGCGCGTGGCGACCGTCATCTCGTTCGTCGCCTTGGCGCGGATCGCGACGGCGTCGACGAGCGCGTCGTCATGCACGAACGTCTCGACCTCCAGCTGCGCGTCAAGGGCCACCTCAAGCGCGGCGTTCGTGAGGACAAGCGTGCCGATGCGGTTCACCGTCCCCGGGAAGACCTTCAGCACGCCGTTCGTCACCGTCAGCGCGCGCACCGTCGCGTTCGAGAGCGTGAGCGCGCCCGCGCCCTCCTTCACGCAGGAGATCGTCTCGTCCTCCACCGCGCCGACCAGCACACCGTCCGCGTCCCCCGCGCCGAAGGTCAGCGTGGCCGGCTGCGCGGGCGCCCCGTCGTCCGCGATGTTCGCGACGCGCGACGGCGCCTCGACGACGAGGCCGTTCACCTTTTGGTCATGGCCGTTGAGGTTGAGCGTGACCGCCGTGCCCTTCGTATCCGTCCGAACCTTCACGACGCCCGTCTGCGCGCCCCACGGAAGGACATGGGGGCGCTGCACGCGGAAGAACGCGCCTTCGCCCCGCGGAATCAGGACGGTGTCGCCCGCGTGGCGCCAGACGACGTTCGTGAGGTTGAGCGTGACGCCCTTCTCGGGGCACTGGACGATGAAGTCGCATGCCCCTTCCGTCACGAGATTCGCCTTCGCCCCGGAGTCGCGGAAGAACGTCCAGTGAGGGCCCCAGGAGGAGAGACGGATCGGCGAGCGGGGCTCGCCGCGCAGAACGATGTCCCCGCCGGCCTGCTTCGAGGGCGCGAACGGGCTTGAATCGTAGAACTGGCGCAGGAGCGCCGAGTCCGACGCGGGCGCGTCCGCCACGTCGTTCGTGAACGCGACGACGAGCGGCTTGGCGGTGTCGTTCTGCAGCTTCAGCAGTTCGAGGGCCGCCTTGTAGCCGATCGTGACGAGGCGGAATTCGTCGGCCACCGTCTGCGCGCCCGCGTGCAGAAGCAGTGTGTCGAGACAATAGCTGCTCGCCTTCGTCGTGCCGTCGACGCCGATGTTGATCCGCGCCTGCGCGCCGCCGCCCTGCGCGCCGACTGTCAGGTGGGAGCCGAACGTCACGCCCACCTGCGTGCCGAGCGCCGTCCCGTTCGTGATGTTCAGGACGCCCTCGTCGCCGGCATGCGGCGCCAGCTGCATGGTCGGCTTCTTCTTCCCGTCGGCATCATACGTGCCGTCCGCCGCCACGGCGCAGAGGACGTAGGGACCGGCGACGGAAAAGTCGAGCGTGCCGCTCACCGTCAGGGCCGTGTTCGTGTACCACCGGTACGCCGCGTCGCGCACCGCCGTCTCGCCCTGCGGCACGGTGAGCGTCTCGATGGCGCCGAACGCGGACGCCCCCGCAAGGGCGCAGAGCGCCACGGCCACCATGGTTTCCCTCGCCTTCATGCGCGTTGACTCCTTGTAGAGTAGAGACCCACGCCTCGGCGTTGCCGCCGGTGCGACTTCCCCCTCAT
>URIT01000066.1 GCA_900547945.1 uncultured bacterium | reverse complement strand
GCGAAAATCAAGCGGGAAATGTGGGGTGGCTGCATAAATCTCTCGGTGCACCCGTAATTTTAATAATTTTAAGTTTTGTATTGACAAATTGTGCCAAACATGCAAAACTGACTGTGTACATTGGAAGTTTCGGGGGATTCGATGGACGGGTCCGCTTCCGGTGTCCAGCAAGAAGGAGCGTGTGTATGTGCAAGCGGCTTTGTCTCGTGTTGGGGATGCTCGTGGCGGGGGCAGGGGCGGCGGCCACGACGTGGACGTTTACGCCCACGGAGAAGCATAATGACAACGGCTGGTGGTACTTCAACAATCCCCAGAACTGGCGGGACGAGGCGGGCGCGACGGGGCTTCCGCAGGAGGGCGACCGGATTGAATGCCTTGTTCGTCCAGATTACAACATCGCGGCCACACTGAATGACGTGTACCTTTCGCGCATCTATTTCGGGCCCGACAATACGCAGAGCGTGGGGCATCGCGGCTTCTACCTGAAGGAAAGCACCGAGGCGGGCGACGGGTTCGTCTACGCGCCGGCCACGGCGGGCGCCATGTGGTGCGGACTCTACCTCGACGGCACGGTGACGCTCGACGTCCAGCAGGCGTCGGCCCGGCTGTCGTTCCAGGCGGGCGTGTTGGGGCGCAGCGCCACGCGGCCTGGAAGGTTCGTGAAGATCGGCCCGGGCATGGTCCGGGCGGAGGACGAGGGCCAGGTTGCGAAGCATCTTCGCGACCTGCGCGGCGGCGTCATCCGCGAAGGGACCTTCGCCCTGGGCATGCGTCTGCCCATGAAGGTGGCGGGGAAGGAGTTCTTCTTCGACGGTACGGCGGGCGAGGCGTGGCTGAAGGTCCAGCCCGTCTGGGGGAAAGCCACCCCCACGACCCTTACGCACGAGTTCGTCGACGGGCACATCCACACGGCCACGAACCGGTTGCCAGTGGAGGGGCATGGCCTCACGGATGACGGGACGGGCCATACGCTCGTCCTCTCGGGCGCGTCGCCCGTCGATGAGCAGTATTTCGAGGGGCAGCTTGCCGGCGCGCTGAACTTTGTCTGGAACCCGTCGGACGTGGCGAAGGCGTTCCGCTTCGCGCGCGCGGTCTCGCCGACCACCGGCGCGCTGACGGTGTCGAACGGCGTCGTGCGCCTGACGGACGGCGCGACGTTCACGGGCCTTTCCCGCCTCGTCATCGGGCCGACGGCGACGTTCGAGGTGGCGGAGACGGCGGGAGAGGGGCTCAAGGTGGGCGCTCTGGTGCTTGCGGCGGGCGGCCGCCTCGCCGTGGGGGCCGGGAAGACGGTACGCGTCCCCCTCCTGTGGCAGGGCGGGCAGAACGTGCCCGACGGCACCTACACCGCCGCCGAGGCGGACTGGCTGACGGGCGCGGGCACGGTCGTGGTGGACCGCTACCACGGAACGTACGGCGAGAACCAGATCGTCCTCACGGTTGCCGACGGCGCCGCCGAGACGCTGGAGGAGGCGCTTGCGGCCTACAACGCCGCAGAGGGGACGGACTACGCCTTCGATGACCTCAACGGCGGCCGCCTGAAGGACTGGACGCTCGTGAAGCGCGGTGCGGGCACGCTGCGGCTCGTCTCGACGAACGAGAACTTCGTCGGCGCGGTGCATCTGGAGGCGGGCGTCGCCGATGTCGTCGCGCGCTACGGCCTCGGGACGGGCGCCGCCTCCGCGCCTCCCATCTACGTCCATGACGGGGCCACGCTGCTCTGCACGCACCCGCAGGACAGCGCGGCGGCGGCGGGCACGGACTTCCGAAACGGCGACCGCATTGTCCATGTCGCAGGTGCGGGCGTGGACGGCACGGGCGCACTGAAGGGGACGGGCGGCCTCATCGCCTACGGCACGCGACCGATCTTTGGGCACCGGATCGTCCTCGACGGCGACGCGCTTGTGCGCCAGGGCGCCTGGTACACCCCGGCGGCCATCCTGACGCTCAACGGCTTCACCTTGACGCTGAAGGGCGACCGGGCCGGAGAGTCTGTCCACTTCAGTCGGGTGGAGGGCGACGGGCACCTCGTGCTGGACGGCTGCCAGTCGCGGCAGCCGTCCGTGACGTTCACGGGCGCCGGCACGGTCACGTTCGCCGACGCGGCGGGCTTCCGCTTCTGGTCGAGCGTCGGCGCGCAGTGGCCGGCCTCGGGGCCGTGGCCGTTCCTCTTCACGGGGGCGACGACCTATCTCTACGGCGACATGGGGGTGCTGCGCGAGAAGGGGGCGAACACGCTGACGGGCCCCATGCGGATCGACGGCACGCTCACGCAGTCGAGCCAGGGCAATACCGACTACTCGGCCGTCTTCCTCCAGGGCCCCGTCTCGGGAAGCGGGACGGTATCCGTCGCGAAGAGGTACACCGAGAACAACATCCTGCACCTCTTCAATCCCGCGAATACGTTCACGGGCGGCGCGCACGTCGAGGGCGGCATCCTCTGCGTGTACGGCGACGGCACGTTGCCGCCGTCGGGGACGCTTGACATCGAGGGTTCGTACGATCTCACCCGGCAAAACAATCCGGGCCAGATGTGCGACTTCTACGGCGTGCAGCTGCTCGGCGTGGAGGCCTGCACGCTGCCGCCGCTCCGCCTGCGCGGCACGAAGGACGTCGCGCGCGTGCAGGGCGGGCGCGGCACGTGGCGGTCGATCGTGAAGGAGGACGCGAACACGGTGGGCTACTACTCGGAGGCGGGCGCGCCGCTCCTGGAGGTGCGGGAAGGAACGTTCAAGCTGCCGCGCGGTGCGGCGCCCGGCCTGTGGGAGGGTGTCACGCTGCATGCGAACGCGGCGGCGGCCGAGGCGGCGGTGGCGGGCGATGCGTGCGCGACGAACTACGTGACGCGCGGGCCGACTTCCGCGAACCAAGTCCCCTGCGACCTGCCCGTCGCCTCTGATGCGCGGCGGCTCGTCACGTACATGGGGTACATCTGGAACCGTACGGGCGCGGCGAAGACGGTGACGTTCGCGCAGTCGATCGGCGGCCGCGCCCGGCTTGAGGTGAACGGCGAGGCGGTCATCGACGCGGCGGGCGCCAACACGCGCACGGCGGCGCAGGCGGTCCTCCAGCCCGGCGCGAACGTCTTTGCGTTCCGCGCGCACAACTGCGCGCCGTACTGCACGGACGCGGAGGAGAAGGCGGGGACGTGGAGCCGCTATGCGGGCCTCGTGTGGGACGCCGAGGGGCGCGCGCCGTCCTCGCCGCTCGCGACGAACAACTTCGCGCGCCTTGTCGATCCGGGCGACGGGTCGCTCTTCACGCGGTCGGCGTCGCCGACGGAGAACCTGCCTGTCTTCGATGCAATCCGCCTCGGCGCGGCCGCGACGCTGGACATCAACGGCACGGCGTACACGGCGCAGGATCTGTCCGGCGGCGGCACGGTTCTCAGCTCGGCAACGGACGCCGAGGCCGCCCCGTCGCTCACGCTCCGAAAGCTCACCGTGGACGCCGGCGCGCGGGAGACCCTGCGCGTGGAGGTGCCCGTCGTGTTCGCGGACGGCTTCACGCTCGCCGTCACGAACGCCGCGGTGGCCAAGGGGGCGTGGACGATCCTCGCGGCCGCCGCGCCGATGGCGGACGTGCCGCACCTCGTCGTGACGGGCGACGACGGCCGCAAGTGGACGGCGGCCCTCTCGCCGGACGGCCGCTCGCTCGACCTGGCGCACACGGGCCTCACGTTCATCCTGCGCTGAGGAGTTCGCGGATGGCGTGGACGGTGCCGCCGAGCGCGGCGGCGGCGCGGCGGAAATCGGCGTCTTCGGTAAAGACGTGGATGCGGTGCGCCGTGCCCGCGTAGCGGCACATGCGTAGGTAGTCGCAGATCAGGCGGTCCGCGCGGTGCGGACCCTCCCCGCCCGTGAAGCTCACGCGCAGGCGCCCCTCGGTCTCGCCGTCGGCCTGGGGGCCGTCGAAGACGATCCAGGCCCGGTCGAGCGGATGGGCGTCCAGCCAGGTCCGCACGTGGGCGCGGAGAATGCCGCGCTTGCGGGGCGCGTCCGCGAGGTGGCGCTCTGCGGACGTAAGGAGGGAGGCGCTGCCGAGCAGGGCGTTCCAGCCGTCGATGATCGCGAGGCGACCGCCCTCGGGCAGCGTCTCGGCGTCGCGCGCGGCGGCCAGCGCGAGCGCGAAGTGGGTGCGAAGCCCTTCAAGTTCGGCGCGCGTCTGCGCCAGTTCCCCGTTCAGGCGGTGGAGTTCCGTCTTCAGTTCGCGCACGCGCGCAACGCGCGAATCCGTGAAGATGTCATGGGCTGTCATGGGGGAGAAGTATAGCATAATTTTTTTTAAATACCCCCTTGCGCGCACCGCCGAGGTCTGTTATACTATCCAGCGTTTTCACGACACCAAGTGCGAGCTTAACTCAGTTGGTAGAGTGCCACCTTGCCAAGGTGGTTGTCGAGGGTTCGAGTCCCTTAGCTCGCTCCATTCGTGACGGGGAAACATTGTGAATGGGAGCATAGCTCAGCTGGTAGAGCAAGTGACTCTTAATCACTGGGTCGTGGGTTCGAATCCCTCTGCTCCTACCATTCGCAAGTTCTCTACCGTGGCTAGGTAGCTCAGTTGGTAGAGCAACGGACTGAAAATCCGTGTGTCGCCGGTTCGATCCCGGCCTTGGCCACCAATCCTACTATCGAACTCGGAGACATCCGAGTTTTTTTTTTACTTTAGTTTCGTCATCCGCCCCAATTGACAAGGGCTTCCGCGAGGTGGGGGAGTCTCTGCCGTGTCACTTCGGGGGTGCGTGACGAGGGGTGTCGTGTGGGGGTTTCTCGGCCTTACTGCTCTCCGTTGCGTGTCACCGGTGACACGGACGGTTGTGTGATTTTCCTCAATGAAATCGCGGTTTTTCCGTGTGACGTCGGCGTTTGTATGATTCGGGCGCATTTGCCTCGTCACAAACTCATTTCGGCCCGTAGAGCGGTTTTCCGGCAGCCGGAGCCGGGGCGTGTGTCTCTTGTACACTCCCTGCTGTCGGGTGTTGTTGATTGTGTTGTGTCGAATGACTCTGTTGGGTTCTGCGGATTGCTTATTCGTTTAGGACGGGCAGAGATTCCAAAACATTGATTCTTCGCGATGAGTGAGCGGCGCTTCGTCCGCTCCGCGAACCGGGCCGGAGGCTGTCAGCAGCCCCGGCCCGGAAATTGTTTTTGAAGATTTTCGAAGCTCTCCCTCGGCCTTCGTCGGAATAGTAGGTACGATTGCCTACCATGATGTTGAAAAAGACAGGCCGGGCGAGGGTCTCCCGTCTCGCCGCGAGGCTGAGGACGCTCGTCTTCAGGGAGGGGGTTCTGGAAGGAACCGTCACGAACATGACCGTCGGAGGATCCCGGCGGACGACGTTCACGGACAAGGCGGACGGAAAGACGCGCTGTCTCTACGTCCCGCAGCGGCGCCTGCCGGAAGTGGACCGGCTCAGCGGGAACTGGCGCGAAGCGAAGGCGATTCTCAAGGAGATGAGCGACGTCTGCCGGGAGGATCTGATCGCGCGCATGAAAGGTTCGTCGAAGGATTCCGCATCCTCGACCGGGACAGGCCCGGCCGCGATCCGCGCGAAAACCCCGAAGGTCGCGAGGCCTTCGAAGAAGTAGTCTCGTTCCTTTCCGGATGCCGGCGGCTCTTCAACCCCGTCTTCGGAACGATCCGCAAGGGCAGGGATCCGGACAGGATCCTCTACGAGGGCGCGGCGTTCGTCTGGACCGTGCTCCTCGGAGCGTTCCTGCGCTGCGGCTCGCGCAACAGGATGGACGCGCGGCGCGACGACAGGCGCTACGCGCCGAGCGTGCTCAGGCTCGCGGGTCAGAACTGGTGGGTGCGGAACTCCGAGTTCACGACGCCCTGCACGGAGGGCTGCTGCAACTACCTGAAGCGGGGCTGCACGTCGGCGCTCGAGACCACGCTCGTCGACCAGGTCCGTTATCCCGTGAGGGGCAGATACTTCGACACCGCGAAGCTGCGCGGCGATCTCGTGATCGCGCTCGACGGCAGCAAGCAGGAGAAGATCCGGAACTGCGGGTTCGACGGACGCCTAAAGCTCAGGTACGTGCTCGAGGCGAAGATCATCACCCCGTGGGGCTGGGCGATCTCGGCCATGTCCGAACCGATCAGGCCCTGGCGCGGCGACGCCGAGAAGCAGGACTGCGAGTACCACGGGTCCGTTCGGCTGGCGAAGCGGCTGAAGGCGGCGTTCCCGAAGCTCGGCATCTGCATCGTCGGCGATTCGCTCTACGCGTGCTCGTCCGTGATGAGGATCTGCGACGACTACAACCGGGATTGCATCTTCACGTTCAAGGAGGGGCGCACGCCGAAGGCGCATGCGGACGCGCACGAGCTGATGGAGGCGTTTCCGAAAGACGGCGGGAGGATCGTGCGGCACAACGCGCACGGGAAACCCTGCGACGGAGGGAAGGCGTCGTGGGCGAACGGCGTCGAGATCGACGGCCCGGGACGGGATCCGATCGCTTTCAACGTCGTCAAGGTCGAGGCCGCGGACGCCGAGGATTCGGACGAGGCGACGTATTCCGGCCAGTTCGCGACGAGTCTGGGCGTCGAAAGCGTGGGGCGGGCGGTGGAAGTCGTCCAGTTCGGGCGGGGTCGGTGGAACATCGAGAACAACTTCAAGGTCGAGAAGCACGACGGCTTCGGACCCGGGCACAACTTCTGCAACAAGGCGCGCGCGAGCAGGAACTCCTGCCTTTTGATGCAGATCGCGAACAACCTCTGGCAGGTCTTCAACCTCGGCCACCTCGCGCGGCTTCAGAAACGCCACGGGAAGGTCCCCCAGAAAGAATGGGTCGAGATCATCCGCGAAGCGTTCCATGCGATCGGAATCGGCACGTTCGACGAAGTTCCGAGGTGCTATCTTTCGCGCGAACCCATGACATGACCCCGAACGGGAGGCCGGACGGACCGAAAGCGCGCCCGGGACGGAACCGACAGATCCCTGCCGGTCGGGACACCATGCGCACGTCGGACGGCGGCGGCTTGCGAAACGGGGGGCGAAGGCGCGCGGACGTCCCGGCTGCCTCGGCAGAATCGAGGGTCGGGGGCGATTTGGAATTTCTGTGAATTAAGCCCCTCGCTTGCGCTCCGCTCCGTTGTTTGCTATACTTCCCACTCACTTTTCACAAGGAAGGAAAAAGAACCATGAAGATGATGTGGCAGCCCTCGAAGATTAAACGCGCGCGCAAGATCGGTTTCCGCGCCCGCAAGGCGACCAAGGGCGGTCGCAAGATACTCGCGAACCGTCGCGCCAAGGGTCGCAAGCGCCTGACGCAGGTCTAAGGGACGTCGCCGTCCCATGTCCACGCGGCTCTCCGGGGCGAAGTACAAGAGCGTCTTCGACCGAGGACGCCCGTTTCGTGGGCGTCTTTTCGCCGCGTGGGTTCTGCGTTCGCCCGACGCCGGCCGCCAAGCCGGCGTTGTCGTTTCAAAGAAAAGCTTCCACGACGCGGTGGACCGCAACCGGGCGAAGCGCATTCTGCGCGAGGGCTTCCGACTCGTCGCGCCGCAGTTGGCGGTGGATGCGGACTGGGTTCTCGTGGGGCGTGCGTCGTTGCGTGGCAAGCGCACGGCGGACGTCATGGACGAGTTGCGCTACGTGGCCCGGAAGGGCGGTTTTCTGCTGAAGACGGAGGAGCCCGTGTGAGGCGGATCCTGATTCTCTGCGTGCGTGCCTACCAGGTGGTTCTTTCCCCGTTGTTTCGCGGCTGTTGCCGTTTTGAGCCGAGCTGTTCGAACTACGCAATCGAGGCTTTGCAGGTGCATGGCGCGTTCAAGGGCGTGCTGCTTGCCACATGGCGCCTTTTGAGATGCCACCCGTTCGGATCCTACGGCTATGACCCCGTCCCGCCAAAGGGGCGCTGGAAAAATGAAGGTATGACATCATGAACAAGACGGAAAAACTGATTGCGGTTCTCCTGGGGCTCGCAACGGCGGGCTGGATGTGGTATTCGATCAGCAGCCAGAAGAAGGCGGCGGAAGCGGCTGCGCAGTATGCCGCCGCGCACCCCGAGGTGCTGCGCCCGGCGGCCCCCGTGGCGCCGAAGCCTCCGGTCGAGGCCGCCAAGGAAACGGCTCCCCAGACGGCCGCGCCCGCCGTGCCGCAGAAACCGAAAGCTCCTGAGAAGTTGGAGACACTGGCGAACGGGGAGGTCGAGCTGACGCTCTCCACGCGCGGTGCGGTCGTGAAGGCCGCGAAGATGCTGAAGTACGCACAGAATCCCGGACCGCTCTCGGAGAAGAACCCGGCGCTTGTCCTCGATTTCGGCTCCGCCCCCGCCTTCGCGCTTGAAGGCTTTGCCGGCGTTGAGCCGGATGCCGACTTCACGGTCGCCGAGAAGGGCACGAACTTCGTCGTGTTCGCGAACGACGTCGTGACACGCCGCCTGACCCTGAAGGACGGCTATCGGATCGAGGTCGAGGAGACCTTCGCGAAGCCTGACGCCGCCGCCGCGAACCGCCTCTCGCTCGGTGCGGTTTCGATGGGCACGTCCAAGAACGACATCCTCTCCATCGACTCCTGGGACAACGGCGGCCGCAAGCCGCACGTCGTCCACCACGGCGATGACGGCGATTCGCCCCTCAAGAGCTATCTCGTCTCGATTTCCGGCGGTTGCGGCGGACGCAAGGGCGCGGCGGGCCTTCCCGAACGTTCGAGCGTCGACTACCTCGGTCGGCAGGACTGGATTGCGGTGAAGAACCGCTTCTTCGTTTCCGCCCTTGCCACCTGCAGCGAGCCGAACACGGGTTTCCGCGCCACGATGACGCGCGACCTGACCAAGACGGACTATGTGCTGAAGAGCGTCGTCGCCGAGGCGGCGTTTGCCGGTGTGCCCGCAAAACGCGCCTATACCTTCTACCTCGGTCCGAAGAAGCAGGCCCTCCTCTGGGACCTCGGCATGAAGGACGTGATGGAGTTCGGCATGTGGCGCTGGCTCTGCTATCCGCTCGTGTGGGTGCTCAACCTCTTCAATTCCCTGATTCCGAACTACGGCGTCGCGATCATCCTCCTCACGATTCTCGTGCGCCTCGTCTTCTGGCCGCTCACGCACAAGTCGACGGTCGGCATGCGCCGGATGCAGGAAATCCAGCCGAAGGTGAAGGAAATCCAGAAGAAGTTCAAGGACAATCCGCAGCGCCTCCAGCAGGAGACCTGGGCGCTCTACCGCGAGAACAAGGTGAACCCGCTTTCGAGCTGCCTGCCGATGCTCGTGCAGATCCCCGTGTTCATCGCGCTCTTCACGGTGCTGCGTTCCGCCGTCGAGCTGCGCTATGCGCCGTTTCTGTGGATTTCCGACCTCTCCGAGCCTGAGGCGCTCTTCGCGAGCTGGTTCCCGTTCGGCGGGCTCAACATCCTCCCGCTCGCGATGGCGGCGCTGACGGTACTCCAAAGCGCGTTCACGCCGTCCTCGGGCGACAACCGCCAGCAGCGGATGATGATGATCATGATGCCGCTCATGATGCTCTTCTTCTTCTACAACTTCCCGAGCGCGCTGTCGCTCTACTGGATGCTGAGCACGGCGTTCGGCGTGGCGCAGGCGTGGTGGATCAAGACGCGCTACGGCGCGCCCGCGCGGTCCGCCGGCGGCGCCGTCGATCCCGACGCGGTCGAGATGCCGCACGTGACGCGCCAGATGCGGCGGCATGGGAGGGATTAGGTTCTAAAGGAGGATTCCATGAGTGAAATCGTAACGACGGAAAAGGCGCCGAAGGCGCTGGGGCCCTACAGCCAGGCCATCAAGGCGGGCGGTTTCGTGTGGTGTTCGGGTCAGATTCCGATTGATCCGGCGGTCAATGCCGTGACGGCGACGACGATCGAGGGGCAGACCCGCCAGGCGATCACGAACCTCAAGCACGTCCTGGAGTCGGCGGGTGTCGGACTGGATGCGGTCGTGAAGACGACCGTCTTCATCAGCGACATGAACGACTTCGCCGCGCTCAACGCCGTCTATGCCGAAATGTTCGGCGACACGAAGCCCGCGCGCAGCTGCGTGCAGGTGGCGCGCCTCCCGAAGGACGTCAAGCTCGAAATCGAAGCGATCGCAAGGGGAAATTAAATCGCCTGACGGCTTTAAATGGTTAAATGATTAAAATCCTGTAGGGGAATCCATTGGAGCATCCTGATTTAAATCGCAATCCGATTGTTTGGTCGTTTTGTCGTCAGAAATTTTAACCATTTAACTATTTAACACCTTTAAAGCGAAGCGATTCAACCATGAAGAATTCCCGGAGGACCGCCGCCTTCATCGTCGCCCGTTGGCTGGCGACGCACGAGTTTCCGAGCGAGATGCTGCCGCAGGAGGGGGCGGACCGCGCGTTCGTGCAGGACCTCGTCTACACGGTCGTGCGACGGTTCCGTCCCCTGCGCGTCGTCCTCGGCGCGTTGATGAAGACCTGGCCGAAGGGCGAGCTGGAGGCGCTGGTGCTCGTGGGCGCGGCGCAGATCCTCTACATGCCGGACGTGCCGGACTTCGCGGCCGTCCACGAGACGGTCGCCGCCGCGAAGACGGGTGGCACGGGGCGTCGACTCGACCGTGTGGTGAACGGCGTCCTGCGCAACCTCATCCGCCGCCGCGCGGAACTTGAGGCGAAGCTCGCCGCCGCTCCGCTTGCGGAGCGCGCGAGTTTCCCGAACGCCCTCGTGCGGCGCTGGATCGCGCGCTACGGCGCCGAGCGGGCCGAGGCGCTCGCGGCGTGGCACAACACGCCCGCCGAGACGTGGCTCGCCTATCCGCCGCAGACGGCGGAGGACGGGAAGGTCGGTTCGTTTGTGAAGCTGGCGCGGGGGCGGAAGGTCACCGAGGTCGAGGGGTACGCGGAGGGTGCGTTCCTCGTGCAGGATCCCGCGACGGCGCTTGCCGTCGATCTGCTGGACGTGAAACCCGGCCTCGGCATCCTCGATTTCTGTGCCGCCCCGGGCGGCAAGACCGCGCAGATCGCCTGGCGCCTCGGCGGCACGGGACGGCTCGTCGCGCAGGAGGTGAATCCGAAGCGGCTGCGGCGTCTCCAGGACAATCTGGCACGCCTCCGGCTCGATGGGGTCACGGTGACGCAGTCCGCCCCCGAAGGCGTCTTCGACCGCGTGCTCGTGGATGCGCCCTGTTCGAACACGGGTGTGTTGCGCCGCCGTCCGGACGCCCGCTGGCGCTGGGACGCGGACCATCTGCGGCAGCTCGTGGGTCTCCAGGCGCAGATCCTCTCCGCCGCCGCCGCGCACGTCGCCCCCGGCGGTCTCTTCGTCTACTCCACCTGCTCGAACGAGCCGGAGGAGAACGAGGAGCAGGTCGCGTCCTTCCTCGCGGCGCACCCCGATTTCACGGAAGTCGGCCGCCGTGCCTCCCTCCCCATCGAGAGCGGCCACGACGGCGCCTTCGCCTGCGCCCTGAAGCGCATCGGCTGAGAGGCGGCGCGGGTACATTGCGCACGGTTTGCGGACGCGCTCGGGCGTGTTCGTAGAGACAGGTGCGCGTGCCTCTACAATACCTGGCCAACACATGGCGACGGCCCGTGCGAAGCGTCCAGAAGGCGCTTCCCCGGCGACCTCTTGCCTTGTGGACCGGCGCGGAATTGGGTATACTATTCAGACTTGTGTCCGCCGGACCCTGTTTCATATCGTTGCCGGGCGGGACGCAACGGAAGGAAAATTGACATGAAGCAGTTGACGGCAGATGAACTTCGCGAGATGTACCTGAGCTTCTTCGAGTCGAAGGGGCATGTGCGCATCTCCGGCGCGAGCGTGATTCCAGAGAACGACCCCACCGTGCTCTTCACGACGGCGGGCATGCACCCGCTCGTGCCGTACCTGATGGGGCAGATGCCGCATCCGGCGGGGACGCGCCTCACGGACGTGCAGAAGTGCGTCCGGACGGGCGACATCGACGAGGTCGGCGACGCGGCGCACCTCACCTTCTTCGAAATGCTCGGCAACTGGTCGCTGAACGACTACTTCAAGAAGGAGGCGATCTCCTGGAGCTTCGAATTTCTCACGCAGAAACTTGGCTTCAAGCCGGAGCAGCTGAACGTGACGGTGTTTCGCGGCGAGGGCAAGGAGGGCGACGAAGGCTACATTCCCGCCGACGAGGAGGCCGTCGCGATCTGGAAGTCCGTGGGCATCCCGGACGCGCGCATCTTCCGCCTGCCGCGCGAGGACAACTGGTGGGGCCCGGCGGGCACGACGGGCCCGTGCGGACCCGACACCGAGATGTTCATCGACACGGGCAAGCCGAAGTGCGGGCCCGACTGCCGCCCTGGCTGCCACTGTGGCAAGTACGTCGAGATCTGGAACGACGTCTTCATGCAGTACAACAAGAACGAGGAGGGCAAGTTCGTCCCGCTCGGGCGCCACAATGTCGATACCGGCATGGGCGTGGAGCGCACGATCTGCATGATGAGCGGCGCGCCCACCGTCTACGACACCGAGATCTTTGCGCCGATCATGCAGGCGATCGACGACCTCGCGCACGTGCCGGCGGGCATGGACCCCGCCGAGGTGCTGAAGGCCCGCCGCGTGATCGCCGACCACATGCGCACGGCGACGTTCATCCTCTGCGACCCGAAGGGCGGCGTGAAGCCCGGCAACGTCGGCGCCAACTACGTCCTCCGCCGCCTCATCCGCCGCGCCGTCCGCTTCGCCCGCATGATCGGCATCGCCCCCGGCTTCACGCTCAAGCTCGCCGAGGTCGTCTGCCGGAAGTACAAGCACGTCTACCCCGAGCTGGAGGCGAACCTTGCGACGTGCAAGCTCGACCTCGAAGCCGAGGAGGCGCGCTTCAACCGGACGCTCGACAAGGGCGAGGCCCGCTACAACAAGGTCGTCGGCGCCCTGAAGGAACACGGGCAGACGCGCATCTCCGGCAAGCTTGCGTTCGAACTCTACGACACGTTTGGCTTCCCGTTCGAGATGACGTGCGAGATGGCGGCGAAGGACGGCCTCACGGTGGACAAGGCGGGCTTCGACGAGGCGAACCGCAAGCACCAGGAGCTGTCGCGCACGACGTCCGCCGGCTCGTTCAAGGCGGGCCTGCAGGACAATTCCGCCGTCGTCACGCGCATGCACACGGCCACCCACCTCCTCCACGCCGCGCTCCACCAGGTGCTCGGCCCAACGGCGCTCCAGAAGGGCTCGAACATCACCGCCGAGCGTCTGCGCTTCGACTTCACGTGGCCGGAGCCGATGACCGCCGAGCAGAAGGCTGCGGTCGAAAAGCTCGTCAACGAGTGGATCGCCGCCGGCATCCCCGTCACGAAGAAGATGACGACGGTCGAGGAGGCGAAGGCCGAGGGCGCGATGGCGCTCTTCGGCGCGAAGTACGGTGACCAGGTGAGCCTCTACTCGATCGGCGACATCTCGAAGGAGATCTGCTGCGGTCCGCACGTGGAGAACACGAAGGAACTCGGCAGCTTCAAGATCCAGAAGGAGCAGAGTTCGTCCGCCGGCGTGCGGCGCATCAAGGCCGTCGTCGGGAATCTGTCGTAGCGGGGGCGGAATGGACGCCCTTGCCGGTCTGACGGCGCGGTACGACGCCTACGTGGACACGTTCCGCGTGGACGGTGCCCTGCCGCCGATGATGGCGCTCAAGCGCCTCCACACGGAGAAGGTCGTCGAGAACGCGCGGCTCATCGCCGCCGGCGAGGGCTTCGACGCGCCCACGACGCACGTCTGCCTTGCGGCGGCCCTCCTGCACGACACGGGCCGCTACGAACAGCTGAGGCGCTACAACACCTTCCGCGATTCGGATTCCGTCGACCACGCCGTCCTCTCCCACGGGATCGTCGTCGAGCAGGGCTGGCTGGACGTCGTGCCCCTCCCCGCCCGGCCCATCCTCGACGCGGTCCTCTTCCACAATCGCCGGGACCTGCCCGAAGGACTTGACGCGCTCACCCGCGCGGCGGCGCAGACGGTGCGCGATGCGGACAAGCTCGACATCTTCCGCGTGCTGGAGGACCAGATCGCGACGACGGACTGGCGGCACGACTGCCGGGCGTTCTGGAACCTGCCGACGACGGCGCGCCCCAACCCCGCCGTCCTCGCCGCCATCCGCGCGGGCCGCCCCGTCGACTACCAGAACATCGCCTCGCTTGCGGACTTCGTGCTGATCCAGGTCGGCTGGATGGTTTCCGGCCTCGCCTACGCGACGACGCGCCGCCTCTGTGCCGCGCGCGGCCACCTCGCGTTCCGCCGCGATTTCCTCCACCAGCTCACCGATGACCCCGCCGTCGACGAGATCTGTTCCCTCGTCCGCCCCTAGCGCGCGTGTGCTATACTACCCGCGTGAACTCTAGGACTGAATTCGGCACCCATTTGAAGCTGTCCGTGTGCGGGGCGTCCCATGCGCGGCGGATGACGTTTACGCTCGCGCACCTGCCCGTCGGTCTGCGCGTCGACGAGGCGGCGCTCGCGGCGTTCATGGAACGGCGCGCGCCGGGGCGTGACGCCCTTTCGACGGCGCGCCGCGAACCCGACCGCGTGGCGTTCACGGCGGGCCTCGTGGACGGCGTGACGACGGGCGCGCCGCTCTGCGGCGAGATTGCGAGCGTCGACATGCGCCCGCGCGACTACGGCGCGGAGCGGACGATCCCGCGTCCCGGCCACGCCGACTTCGGGCAGTGGATCGAGATGGGCCGCATCCCGACGGGCGGCGGCAAGAACTCGGGTCGCCTCACCGCGCCGCTCTGCGCGGCGGGCGGGGTCTGCCTGCAGTTCCTGAAGACGCGCGGCATCGCCGTCTCTGCGCGCGTCGAGACGATCCACGGCGAGACGGATCCGGAAAAGATGTCCGACGAAATCGCGCGGGCGCGCGACGCAGGCGACTCCGTGGGCGGCACCATCGTCTGCACCGTCACGGGCGTCCCAGCGGGCCTCGGCGGCGCGCTCTTCGACGGCCTGGAATCGGAGCTGTCCGCCGCGCTCTTCGCGATCCCCGGCGTGAAGGGCGTCGCGTTCGGCACGGGCTTCGCGTGTACGCGCCTCACGGGCTCGATGTTCAACGACGCCTTCACCGTGGAGGGCGGCGTGGTGCGTACTGCGACGAACCGCCAGGGCGGCATCCTCGGCGGACGCGCAAGCGGCATGCCGATCACGTTCCGCGTGGCGCTGCGTCCGACGCCGACGATCTTCCTTGAACAGCCCTCCGTCGACCTGAAGACGATGCAGCCCGCACCGCTCGCGATGAGGGGACGCCACGATCCCTGCATCGTCCGGCGCGCCGTGCCCGTCGTCGAGGCGGTGGCCGCCTTCGCGCTGGCGGACGCCCTCCTCGCGGACGAGGCCGCGCATCCACGCATCTGCCTCACCCTGACGGGACGGACGCTCGCGGAGGACGTGGCGCAGTTCAACGCGCAGCGGTATTTCACGGACCTCGTGGAGCTGCGCGTCGATCTTCTCGATCCCGCCGAACGCGCGCACGCGGCCGCGTTCCCGTCCCTCGTCCCCGTCCCCGTCATCCTCACGTTCCGCCGGAAGGTGGACGGCGGCGCCTTCGACGGCCCCGAGTCTGAGCGCATTGCGTTCTTCCGCGCCGCCCTCGCCCCTACCCCAAATCCCCCAAAGCCAACTTTCGCCTACGTCGATTTCGAGGACGACTTCCGGCACGGCGACCTGTCCGCCTTGGCGCGGGCGGCGGGCGTGCGGATCATCCGCTCGCGCCACGATTTCACGGGGCCTGTCCCCGACATCGTGGCGGCCTGTCGCGCGCTGCGGGGGGACACCGACGAAATCCCGAAGATCGCCTTTCTGCCGAAGACGTTCGCCGATGTGGAACGGCTCTTCGCGGAGACGGCAAACTTCACGGACATCCCGCACATCCTCTGCGCGATGGGGCCGCTCGGGCTCGTTTCGCGCGTCCGCGCGGTGCGCACGCACTCCCTCCTCACCTACGCTTCGACGGGCGGACTCGGGAAGATCGGGCACGTCACGCCGTACGACCTGGTGCGTACCTACCGCATCCGGTCCGTCACGCCGTTCGCGCGCGTCGTCTTCGTGCCGGCCGGCGAGGTGGAACGGACAAATCTGCACTTCGGCGACGAGGACGAGGACGCCGTCGCGTTGCCCCTCGTGGAGGAACGGACATGACACGCCTGGAACCCGGTCTGCGCGCGGGCGAGCTGCGCGTCCCCGTTTCGAAGTCGCACGCGCACCGCGTCCTGATCGCGGAATTCCTCGCGGGGCGCACGGTGTCGCTTGCGCCCGACGCGGCGGACTGCGACGACGTCCGGGCGACGAAGCGCTGCCTCGCCGCGCTTGCGGCGGGGGAGACGACGCTCGACTGCGGTGAAAGCGGCACGACGCGGCGGTTGCTGGGGCCCGTCGCGGCGGCGCTTGGGCGGACGGTTGAATGGGTGATGCGCGGGCGGCTCGCGGCGCGTCCCCAGCTGGATTATCCCGACATGAAGGCGGGCGTCTTCCGTCTGCCGGGCGATGTGTCGTCGCAGTTCGTGAGCGGCCTCCTCTTCGCGCTGCCGCTCCTCGCGGGCGATTCCGAAATCGCGCTCACGACGCCGCTCGCCTCGCGCGGCTACGTGGACATGACGTTGGACGTTCTCCGCGCCTACGGCATCGCCGTCGCCGAGACGCCGACGGGCTTCCGCGTGCCGGGCCGCCAGGCCTACCGCGCACCGGCGGAAGGCCCGATCATCGAGACGGACTGGTCGGGTGCGGCGTTCGGTCTCGCGCTCGTCCACCTCGGCAACGCCATCACCTTCCCCGAGACGGCGCGGCGCGGCCTCTCGCCGGCCTCCTCGCAGCCCGACCGCGTGATCGGCGCGCATCTCGGCGCGCTCGCAGCGCCCGGCCCCGTCACGCTCGACGTGGACGCCTGCCCGGACATCTTCCCCGTCCTGACCGTTGTCGCCGCCGCGCGCGCGGGCGAGACCGTCTTCACGGGGACGCACCGCCTGAAGCTCAAGGAGTCGGACCGGACGGCGGCGATGGCGGATGTCCTCGCGCGGTTCGGGGTGGAAACGTGCGGCGACGCGAACACGTTCACCGTGCAGGGGACGGGTCGTCCGTTCCGGGGCGGCGCGTTCACGTCCTTCGGCGACCACCGCATCGCGATGTCAATCGCCGTCGGGGCGACGCGCGCGGCGGAGGCCGTCGAGATCGACGACACGGCGTGCGCGGCGAAGTCGTACCCGACGTTCTTCGCGGATTTTGAGAATTTGTCCTTATGTTGCGGCACGGCAGAATCGCGTTCTCCCGCGCGCGCAGACGGAACGGAATAGAATAGGGGGATGGCGGAATGAAAAACAGGGGGAAAGCGGGTTGTTTGGGACACATGGGAGGGCCGCGTTCCCGCGCGGCCGCGGCCCTGGCGCTGGCCGCC
>URIT01000065.1 GCA_900547945.1 uncultured bacterium | reverse complement strand
GCGATGACGCCATTGGGCACGCGGGCCGCCGGGGACGTCGGCCCCTACCATGCCCACGTCCTGCCCGCGCTCCTGCGCGTCCGCACGGCCCCGCGCGTCACTCCGCCAGCGGTGCGGGGGCGACGTAGACGGTCGTGTTCGTCTCGTTACCGGAATAGTATGTGAGGAAGTGCTTCCCGCCCATCGCGACGGCGTTGACGTTGCCGGCGTCCCAGGGGCGGGCTTCGTCGCCGCGCAGCAGGGCCTCGGGGGCGGGCCAGTCCAGCGGGTGGTCGAAGACATCATCCGCCCGTGCGACGCGGCGCTTCACGACGCGCCGCCCGCGCTCGTAGTAGTAGTTGTACACGAGGCCCGTTCCGGCGTCGTAGACGAGCGAGGGGGAGGAGGCGCAGATGTCGCGGATGTTCGTGCGCGTCTTCTTCCACGTCGCGCCGTTGTCGCAGGAGGTGAGCTGGAACTGGCTCGCCGACGAGTCGCCGCCGTTCTCCGTGCGGGCGAGGCCGAGAAGCCGCCCGCCGCCGAGGTTGACGACGCAGGGCTCCGTCGGCAGCTCGCTCTTCTTCATCACCGTCTCGACCGTCCGCTGCGTCCAGGTGCGCCCGTTGTCCGCGCTCACGAGCGTGCCCCAGGACTGTTCGTCGTCCTCGCGGTAGCGCGTCGCGAACCAGAGCGCCATGAGCTTGCCGTCCGCGTGGAAGATGTCGGTGATCTGCATCGGGAACGGTTCGAGCGAAGGCTCGGCGATCTTCTCGAAGGCCACGCCGTCCACCGTGCGGTAGAGGTCGTGGTGGGACTTCGGCCGGCCCATGCAGCGCACCCAGAAGAGCGCGGCGCCGTCGCGGTCGAGCCCTTTGCCGATCATGACCTCGCCGACGCGCGGGTCACGCGCGAAGCAGACCTCCGGCGTCCAGGTGCGGCCGCCGTCCGTGGACGTGCGCGCGTAGGCGTCGCGCGCGCCCTCGTCGATCGAGTGGCCCGAGCCGCGGCTGTAGGTGCAGATCAGGCGGTCGCCGACGGCCTGCATCATCGGCCAGGAGTTGTAGCCGGGGCGGCTCTCCACGGCGAACGGACGCGGCAGGTCCGCGCGCGGCGCCACGCGCACCTGCACGAGCCCCGCCGGGCGCGCGTAGGTGTCGTTCACGTCGTCCGGCACGCGCCGCACGCGCAGGGAGAGGGGCGCGCCGCCCTTCACGGCGAGGTACGCCTCGGCTTCGAGTCCGCGCGGCGTCCACGGCTGCGGGGCGAGCCGGTAGAGCGCGGGCTTGCCGCTCACCGTCCCCAACGGCGCGCCCGGCGCCAGCTCGGCCACGTCGACGCGCCAGACGTCCGTGAAGGCGTTCGTCGCATCCGCCTCGTTGTTGACGACGAGCAGCTCGATCTTCACGCCCCGGCAGCCCGGCGGCAGGGGCGGCGTGAGGGCCGCGACGGACTGCCCGGCCTGACCGCCCGAAAGCGACCACACCGGCACGACCGCCTCCCCCTTCCGCCACATCTGCAGCGACGGGTTCCCCGTCGCGAGCGAAAACTCCTTCGCGGCGAGGCAGATCGGCTCAAAGGCCGCCGCCGCCCAGGCAAGGCCCGCAACCAGGCCACAGCACAGCAGTCGTCTCTCCATGTTCTTCTTTCCTTTCTCAGCGCACCAAAATGACAAGGCCCGGCTTCAGGACGGGACCGACCAGCAGGCGCAGCGGCAGGCACCCTGCGCGCGTTCAGGCGGCGGCTCCCGGCGGCAGCGGTCCTGCACGGCCCCGCAACGCGGCCAGAACGCGCAGCCGGCGGGCCAGGCGTCGGGAGGCGGGACGGTGCCGGGGATGTCCGCCAGCGGCGCGTCGCGCGGCGCGTCCAGGGCCGGCACGGCGGCGAGCAGCCCCTTCGTGTAGGGGTGGCGGGGGTGCGAAAGGACCTCGACGACGGGGCCGCGCTCGACGATCCGGCCCGCGTACATCACGTTCACCTCGTCCATGCGCCCGGCGACGAGCCCGAGGTTGTGGGTGATGAGGAGGACGGCCATGCCCGTCTCGGCGGCGAGGGCGTCGATGAGCGCCAGCACCTGCTTCTGCGTCGTGACGTCGAGGGCCGTCGTCGGCTCGTCCGCGACGAGGAGGTCGGGCGCGGCGGCGAGCGCCATCGCGATCATGCAGCGCTGCTGCTGCCCGCCCGAAAGCTCGCAGGGGTAGGCGTGGGCGGCGCGGGCGGGGTCGGGGAGGCCCGTGCGGGCGAGCAGTTCGAGGATGCGCGCGTCCTGTTCCCGTCGGGAGAGGGTGCGGGGCAGCGCCTCGCGGATCTGCGCGGCGATGCGCATGACGGGATTGAGGGATTCGCCGGGGTTCTGGAAGACGTAGGCGACACGCGGGCGCTTCCCCCACGCAATCTCGCCGGAGACGGTCGCGCGGTCCGTGGGGGAGAGGCGTGCGAGGGCGAGGGCCGTGAGGGACTTGCCGCAGCCGGACTCACCGACGAGCGCGACGCGCCCGTGCGCGGGGACGGAAAACGACACGTCGCACACCGGCACGATCTCCCGTCCGTCGCGGTGGAAGGCAAGGCGCAGATTTCTCACGTCAAGCAGCATGTTACGCTCCTTCCGGCTCCAGCCGGACGCTCCAGGGGCCATGCGCGCGCCAGATCCGCCGCACGTTCGCGGCCGTCTCCTCCGCCGTGGCGCCGATGGGGACGTAGAGGGGGGTGGCCTGGTGGCGGAACCAGGTGTCCTGCCGCTTCGCGAGCTGGCGCGTGCGCACGAGGATCTTCTCGCGCACGGCGGCGGGGGGGAGGCCGTCGATGAACTCCTTGTAGCCGATGGCGGCGGAGGCGGTGTCGGACCAGACGGGGTAGGCGCGGCGCAGGGCGGCGACCTCGGCGGCGAGGCCGTCCAGGAACATCCCGTCCAGCCGCTGCGCGATGCGCGCGTGGAGGACGGCGCGCGGGGCCTGGAGGACGGGGTACGCCGGCGGGGGATTCGTCCACTTCCGGTCCAGCCCGCGCAGGAGCGCGGAGAAGTAGAGCCCCGTGCCGCCCACGATCACGAGGGGGCGCGCGGCGGGGAGGGAGGCCAGCCAGTCGGCCGCCGCGCGCAGCCAGGCGCCGGAGGAGAAGTGGTCGGCGGGCGTGACGACATCGACGCCGCCCATCGAGAACGCGGCGCGCTCGGCGGCGGAGGGCTTGGCCGTCCCCACGTCCATCCCGCGGTAGACGAGCATCGAGTCCGCGCTCAGGATCGCCGCCCCCATCTCGCGGGCGAGCAGGGCGGCGGCGGCGGACTTCCCGCTCGCGGTCGCGCCGGCGAGGAGGTAGGCCTCACGCGCGGCCATCGCCGCCGCCCTTCGCCGGAGGCCGGGCCTTCGCGCGCCGTCCGTCCAGGCGCGGAAAGAAGCCCACCAGCACGAGAATCGCGGCGGCGACGGTGATGTAGGCGTCCGCCACGTTGAAGCAGGGGAAGTGGTGGACGCCCCAGTGGAAATCGAACATGTCCACCACGTGGCCGCGCACGACGCGGTCGATCAGGTTGCCCACGATGCCGCCGTAGAGCAGCATCTCGGCAACGACGCCGAGACGGCCGGCGGGGAAGACGGCCTCGCGCTTCCAGAAAAGGAGGGCGAGCGCGAGCACGGCGAACACGGCAAGCGGCCACACGTGCCCCTGCAGCATCCCCCACGCGCATCCCCGGTTCTCCACGTACGCGAGGTTGAAGAGGTTGTCGAGCACGACGCGCGCGGGCTGCCCCTTCAGCGAAACGACGGCCGCCGCCTTCACGACCTGATCCACGAGGAGCAGGTTCATGACGACGGCGAAGGTGACAACGAATCTCCTCAGCATCAGCGCGTACCGAAGGGGTTCTCCATCGCGGTCTGGCATTCCATGCACGTATGCACGAAGGGAAGGTTCAGCAGACGCGGCTTGCGGATGAGCTGGCCGCAGACCTCGCAGATGCCGTAGGTGCCCTCCGCAATGCGGTTCAGGGCATCGTCGATCATCTGCACCATCTTGTTCCGCGCATCGACCTGCTTCAGGTCCTGGAGACGCATGAACGCATCGGAACCGTCATCGTCCTCGCTGCCGTGGTCGTCGGTCTGCTCCAGGGCGGTCGTCTTGAGCGTGGCGGACTGTCCCAGGGCCTCCTGGCGGAGGATGATGAGGCGCTTGCGGAACTCCTCCAGGTCCGCAGCCGGAAACTGGAGCGTCGCCTCGCCCTTTGCGCGCGTGGTGGGACGCCGCGAGAGCTTGACCTCCACGTTCGACTCCTGGGCGACCTTGGCCGCCGCGCGCGCCTGCTGCTTCATCTGCTCCGCGAAGGAGAAGGCGAGGTGCTGGCTGCGGTTCTCGAACGCCGTCGGCGCCTCGGGCTTCTTCAACGGCGTCTTGGGCGTCTTCTTCACCACCGTGATCGGCTTGCGCACGTATTCCTTCTTCTCGGGCTTCGCGGGCTTTTCGGAAACCGGCGCGGTCTCCTTCTTCACGGGTTTCGTCTTCTTCGCGTTCACGCTCATGTGTACACCCCTTTCTCGCTCTCGTGGTTACGTGTCAGGTCTGGTCTCAGACGGCGGCCGGCGTCTCGGCCAGCCACGCGCGCATCTCGTCGGTGAGCGCGGAGACGGCCTTGATCGTCGCGGTGGAGACGCGGCCCTCCGCGTCGGGAAGGTCGAACGTGTCGCCCGCCTTCTTGCCGAGCATGTTCTGCGCGAGCTTGGTCTTGTTCGAGATGACGTTGCGCGCGAGGTCGTTGTCCCATTCGCCGAGGATCGTGTAGACGCGCTCCGCGCCGTCCCCGGTCGTGATCGTGACCATCGAGCCGGGGCACGCGGCGGCGGGCTCCACCACGTCGGCGAAGTTCACGGCCTTGACCTCGTTGAGATCCTTCTGCAGCAGGGACTCCTTCTGCATGAGGGCGCGCTGCTCGTCCTTCGCGTACTGGTATTCGGCGTTTTCGGAAAGGTCCCCGTAGCTCTTCGCGAACTCGATGCGCTTCGTGTTCGCGGGGATCTCCACCTTGACGAGCTTTTCGTAGGCGGCCTGGCGCTCGGCGTAGGAGCGGAGCGACGTGATGCGCGCGACCTGCGCGGCCTCCTCCTTCTTGACCTGGCGCTCGGCGAGCTCCGGCACGATGTGCGTCATGCGCACCACGATCATGTGGTGCGTGGAGGGGTCCCACGCGATGGAGGCCTGGAAACGCTCGAAGAAGAGGGCCTGGTCGGCGGGCTGCAGCTGCCGGAAGATGCCCTCCAGCCACTTCTGGTCCGCGAAGAGGCGGCGGATCACGTTCTGCATCCGCAGCGTCTCGCCGCCCTGCTTGCCCTCGCCGAGGGCGATGGCGTGCGTCAGGAGGGTGATGAAGTCGGGCAGGCACTCCCAGCCCTTCGGCTTCTTCTCCTCGCCGGGGACGGCGGCGCGGCCATCGAACGCGCGGCGCTCGCGGTAGAACTCCTCGTGGGAATCGTGGCGCCCGAGGATGAGCGTGACAAGCGTGGCGGGGGCGGTGGGCTGGCGCAGCAGCTTCGCGACGGCCTCGCCGCAGTCCGCATCGCCACGGAAGAACGCCAGCGTCTCGGAAAGGAGCGCAAAGCACATCTGCGGCAGCACGCCGAGGAGCACGGCCTTCGCCCCCTCGCGGTCCTCGGCCGTCAGGAAGGCGACGAGGCTGCCGACTTCCCGCGCGGGCAGCGTGCGCGCGGCGGCGAGATAGCGCTCTTCGCCCTTCGGGCCCTTCGCCCAC
Organism: uncultured bacterium; assembly: GCA_900547945.1. Classification (GTDB taxonomy): domain Bacteria; phylum Verrucomicrobiota; class Kiritimatiellia; order RFP12; family UBA1067; genus RUG572. The sequence continues at coordinate 11,722 of URIT01000065.1, read as the reverse complement.
AGGTAGGCGCGCGCCTTCGCGACGCGCTCGGGGTCGAGCTTGAGGTCGTCCAGGCAGAACGCGATCCGTGCATAGAGCGCATCGTCCACGCCGCGGGCGGCCTTGAGCGCAAACGCAAGGCGCTCGGCGAGCAGCGCGCGGTTCTCGTCGGTCAGCTTCTGCACCTTCCCCGTCGTCTGCAGCTCGCGCACGCTGGAGAGGATGCTTTTCGGATCCTTCAGGGACTTGAACGCCGTGAACCAGGTGTCGCCGTAGTCCTCGGCCTCCTTCTTGAGATGGATCGGCTCCGCGCGGCGCGTGGGAATCTCCACGCACTTGTCCCGGCGCAGCTCCCCGCGCGCACCCTCCCAGAACTTCTTCCAGTTGGCCTGCTTCACGAAGCCGTACTGGGCGCACAGCTCCTCCAGGCGCGTGACGGGCATGTCGCCGAAGCTCGTGAGCATCTCCTTCACGAAGTCGCCGGGCTTCTCCTTGGTCATCGTCGCCACGCGGCCCGGGTCCGCCATCTGCGTCACGAGGATGTGGTCCTCCGGCGCCAGCACAAGCGTCTCGCACGCCGCGTCGTAGGTGAACTGGTGGCCCCGGCGTGTGGGGAAGTCCACCGTCACGCGGCGGTAGAAGTAGTCGCGCGCGCGCACCTTGCCCAGCCCCCACGCGGCGCTCAGCACAAGCGCGCCCTCGTGGAAGGAAAGCAGACGACCGAGACGGCCGACGGCTTCCTTGAGCGGGCGCGCGTCGAAACCGACGCTCTCGATGAAGGACAGCTCCAGGCGGTCCTTCGTGGTCTTCTTCAGGGCGTCGCGCACGGCCACGCCCTGCAGCTTCGTGCCGAGCAGACGGCAGCAGGCCGAGACCGCGTTGAACGCGCCGTTGAAGTCGGCCGCCTCCACGAGCGCATTCAGCAGCCGCACGGCCATGTCCGCGCCCCTTCCCTCGGGGACGCCCGCAATCAGCTCGACCATCTCGCCTACGGGACAGGGAGGCCGCTGCAGCAGTTCATCGAAACGCGCTTCCATCTCTTCTACCGACTTCTTGTCCATGTGGCCAGCCTTCCTTGTTGAAAAAAATGCGGGTGGTAGTATAGCATTTTCCGCGCGTGGGCGCAATGAGGGTTGCGCGGAACTACGGCGCCACGTCAAGCGCGCCGGCGGAGCCGTTGAAGTAGAACTCCTGCCCCGTCGCGTCCATCACGCTGCGCCAGAGGTCGCCGTCGAGGCGCACCTGCTGGCGCTCGATCGTGGCAAGGCGGATCGGCACGAGCGTGTAGTTGTCGCCCACGCTGCCCACCACGCAGTTCGTGCGGCCGGCCATCGCGGCATGAACCGCGTTGCGCGCGAGCATGTAGCAGCGGATGGCGTCCGACCCCCGCGCCGGCACGCTGCGGATCATGTAGCTCGGATCGAAGTACTTGACGCTCGCGGGGATGCCCCGCGCCTTGAAGTGGGCGGAGATCTGACGCTTGAGGAACTCGCCGATGTCCTTCTTGAGCACGTTTCCGCTTGCGTCGGTGCCGGCCGACCCCTCGCCCTTCATGAGCCGCTGCCCGGCGCCCTCGGCGACGACGACCACCGTGTGGGTCTTGCCGCTCGCGAAGCGCCGCTCCAGGGCGGCGAGAAGCCCGCCCGCGCCCTCCAGCTCGAAGTCCACCTCGGGGATGAGGCAGAAGTTGACGACGGGGTTCGCGAGCGCGGCGTAGGCCGTGATGAAGCCCGAGTCGCGCCCCATGAGCTTCACGAGCCCCACGCCGTTCATCGTGCCCTTCGCCTCGGCGTGCGCGCTGCGGATGACGTTCGTCGCCTCCACGAAGGCCGTCTCGAAACCGAAGGACGGACCCACGAACTGGAGGTCGTTGTCGATCGTCTTCGGCACGCCCACGACGGAGATCGAGAGGCGGCGCGCAAGGCACATCTCCGCGATGTCGCGCGCGCAGCGCAGCGAGCCGTCGCCGCCGATGCAGAAGAGCACGTTGATGTTCATGCGCATCAGCGTCTCCACGATGTCCTCGGTGGGCTGCTGCCCGCGCGCGCTGCCGAGGATCGTGCCGCCGATCTCGTGGATCGTGTCCACCTCGTCGGGCCCCAGCAGAAGCGGCTCCTGGTTGCCGCGCGGCGTGAGGCCCGCGTAGCCGTAGCGGATGCCGTAGATGGTCTTCACGCCGTAGTCGAAGGACAGGATCTCGACGAGGCCCTTGATCACGTTGTTGAGGCCGGGGCACAGCCCGCCCGCCGTGAGGATCGCGACGCGCGTCCAGGCAGGGTCGTGGAAGATCCGCTCGTGCGGACCCGCCCGCTCGAAGCTCGGCTCGTGCCCCAGCCGCTCCTCCAGGAGGCGCAACAGCGGCACGCTTTCGTCCATGTACACGCGGCTCCCCTCGGAGAGGAACGCATGGTGGCGCACGGGCGAGGGGATCTTGCACGCCCCCAACGTGTCCACGTCGAACGGGTAGGCCGCAGGGTTCGCGGCAATCTTCTCAAGTGTTGGCGACATGAGGTTTTAGGTTCTAGGTTTCAGGTTTTAGGGGGGATCGGGGAGGGAGGGGAAGGGGGTCAGGCGCCGGCTTTGACGAGGCAGGCGAGGCCGGCGACGAAGAGGAGGATCATCGCGAGGTTGAGGACGTGCGACGTGCGGGGCGCGCCGGCGAACTCCTTCCAGACGAGGATGCCCCAGAGGGCGGAGACGAGCGTTGCGCCCTGTCCGAGTGCGTAGGAGATCGCCGCGCCCGCCGTTCCCGCCGTCACGAAGGCGAGCAGCGTGCCCGTCGCCCAGATCGAACCACCGAGGACGCCGACGAGGTGGAGGGGCAGCGAGCCCCTGAACCAGTCCGCCCCCTTCACGGGCTCGCCCGCCACGGGCTTCTTCATCGCGAGCGTGTTGAAGACGAAGTTCGAGGCGAAGACGCCGCACGCGAAGACGAAGAAGCCCGTGTAGGGCGTCAGCATCCCGAGGGCCGGCGCGGCGGCGCCCTGCATGAACGACATATCGACGACGCGATTGACGAGCGGCGAGAACCAGCTCATCAGAAGGCCCGCGAGAACCGCGAGGACCAACCCCCTGCGCGTCTGGCCCGGCGTGCCGGACGCACCACCGACCGCCTGCTTCGCCCGAAACGCGAGCGCGTTGCAGACGATCGACACGACGATCAGCGCAAGCCCCGTCCAGATGAGCGCCGCGTTCCCCTTGCCGTCCACGAAGTAGTTCGCCACCGTGCCCCCCACGAGCGCGAGCCCCACGCCGACCGGGAACGCGACGGACATCCCCGCCACCGCAATCGCCGCCGCCAACAGGATGTTCGACGCATTGAAGACGACGCCCCCGAGGAACGGCCACAGCCAGCTCGCGCCGAAACTCGCCCGGAGGTTCGCCGCGAACCCCCACGCGCCCTGCGGTCCCATCGACCCCATCGTGAATCCCGCCAGGACGGAGAAGAGGAGAAGCCCGATCACGTAGTCCCAGTAGAACAGCTCGTAGCGCCAGCTTCGGCCCGCGAGCTTCTGGGTGTTCCCCCAGCTTCCCCAACAGAGCATCGTGAGAACGCACAGGCCAACGGCCAATCCATAATTGCTGCAGTAGTACATGGGAGATTAAGTGATTAAGTGGTTAAGTGGTTAAGTGGTTAAGCGATTAAGTGGTTAAGTGATTAAGTAGTTAAGTGGTTAAGTGATTAAGTGGTTAAGTGGTCAAGTAGTTAAGTGGTTAAGTGGCTGAGGGGGTTAAGTAGTCAAGTGGGGCAAAGGGGTAAGTTAAGTAGTTTGGTGGTTGAGAAATAAGAGGTTAACTGAAAAATTGAGTGGGCGTTCGAAGAAAAACTTAACGACTTAATCACTTAACCACTTAACTACTTAAAGCGAAGCGACTTAATGATTTAATCATCGGACCTCCCGCCTGAAGGGAACGGAGGCCTGGGCGCCGGGGCGGGTGACGGCAAGCGCGGCGGCCGCCTGGGCGAAGGCGATTGCCTCGTCCACGCCCTTCCCCTCGGCAAGGGCGACGACGAACGCGCCGTTGAACGTATCTCCGGCGGCCACCGTGTCCACGGCCTTCACCTTCACGCAGGGATGGATCCGGCCGGCCGCGTAGCACCCCTTCGCGCCGAGCGTGATCGCGACGTGCGCGACGCCGCGCCGCTTCAGCACGCGCTCCGCCGCCTGGGCGCTCGCAAGATCGGCCACCTTCACGCCCGTCAGGAGCTCCGCCTCGGTTTCGTTCGGGGTGATCCAGTCCAGGCAGGCGTAGAGTTCCCGGGACAGCTTCGCGGCGGGCGCCGGGTTGAGAATCACGTGTACGCCCTTCGCGTGCGCGGTCCGCGCCGCCCACAGCACCGTCTCAAGGGGCGTCTCAAGCTGGAGGAGGAGGGCGTCGGCCCGTTCGATGTCCGACGCGAACGGCGCGACGTCCTCCGGGGAAAGCGTACCGTTCGCGCCAAGCGCCACGGAGATGCAGTTCTGCCCCTTCCTGTCCACGAGGATGAGGGCCGTGCCGGACGCGGCGGTTTTGTCGACGATGAGCCGCGCGTCGATGCCCTCGGCCTTCAGGCGCCGCGCGGTGTCGCGTCCGAACAGGTCGTCCCCGACCTTGGCGATGAACACGCACTGTCGTCTGCGCGCGGAGAGCCGCGCCACGGCGACGGCCTGATTTGCACCCTTCCCGCCGGGGTTCATCATGAATGAACCGCCGCACACGGTTTCGCCCGGCACGGGAATCTTCGCGCCGGAAATCACCATGTCCGTATTCGTGCTGCCCAGTACGACAATCATGCGCTGCTCCTCTCTGAAGGAGCGTTTAGTATAGCATAATTCGGGGACGGCTTTAGGCGCTAGGTTTTAGGCGCTAGGTTTTAGGTTTTAGCCGGCGTTCCGACGATACCCGTGCCGTTCCAAAGCGAAATCGCACATTCCGCCAACACATCCTCCGGGCAGATGGGGACATGAGCGTGCTGTGCGGAGGAAACCAGTACGAAGAGAACATTGGCTGTTGATTCCGCGCGCCGTTCGCATACTTTAAGGAGAGTAGGAGTTCCGGTTCGGCAAGGGGAGTAGGATCGGCAAGGGGAGTAGGAGTTCCGGTCCCGCCGCCTTGGCGTCCACGAGCAGGGGGGCGGTTCCGCCGCCTTGGGTCCGCCCTGACCGTTTCCTTGCTTTTACGCCCTCTTTTCTGTAGAATCTCAGTCATGTTTTTCTTTTCGCAATCTCGATTTTCCGTTGTCCCGCCCGTGTTGGCGGCGTGCCTGTGGCTGGCCGGCTGCATGACGCCCGACAAGGCCGTGCGGGAGGCGGACGAGACGGCCACGGCGGCGGCGACGGAAGTCTGGCGCGTGCAGACGGGCCTCACGAATGCCTTCGACATCGCGCGGCCCGCCGACGTGCTGACCCTGCGCATCGCCCTGGAGGCCCTGCGCCAGGGGACGACGAACGCCGTCTTCCCGCGCATCGCGGGCGTCGCGCCCCTCGCGCCCTCGAACGGCACGCTGCGCCTCTCGCTCGAAAGCGCCCTGCGCCTCGGCGCGCGCAACAACCGCAAGTACCAGACGCTGAAGGAGGCCGTCTATCAGAAGGCCCTCGCGCTCGACGACGCGCGCTACGCCTTCGACAACACGTTCAGCGGCTTCCTCCTCGGCGCGCTCACGGGTTCGCCCGAAATCGACAAGGAGGGCGGTCAGGGCGGCGCCGGGGTGCGCCGCAAGTTCGTGAACGGCGCCACGCTCGCGGGGAACATGGCCGTGGACGTGACGAAGATGATCCGGGAGGACTGGCATTCGTTCGGCTGGACCGGCGACCTCACCGCGAGCGTGCCCCTCCTGCGCGGCAGCGCGCGCGAAATCGTGCGCGAACCCCTCACCCAGGCCGAGCGCAACCTCGCCTACGCCCTCCTCACCTTCTCGCGCTACCGCGAGACCTACGCCCTCTCCATCGCCAAGGCCTACTACCGCGTGCTCCAGTACGCCCAGACGCGCCGCAACTCGGACGACAACGCCCGGCGCCTCGACCTCAACTGGCGCCGCGCCGAGATGATGTTCAAGGCCGGCCGCATGGACCGCATCCAGGTCGACCAGGCCCGTACCGACCTCCTCGCCGCCCACCAGACGATCATCACCGCGCAGCAGAACTACGAGGACGCCCTCGACAACTTCAAGATCACCCTCGGCCTCGCCCCCGAGGCGCCCGTCGCCCTCGACGACGCCGAGCTCGTCCGCATCCAGGCGCAGATGGCCGCGCAGGCGAAGGACCAGCCGGACGCCCTCGGCGACTATCCGCACGAGGACGACGCCCTCGGCATCGCCCTCGCCGAACGCCGCGACCTCGCCGTCACGCGCGGCGACGTCGAGGACGCCGCGCGCGCCGTCAACGTCGCCGCGGACAACCTGCGCGGCGAGGTGACGGTCGAGGGCTCGGCCGCCTACACCGGTCGCCGCCGTTCCCACACGGACGGCAACGTCGACGACGACACCACCTCCTCCCTCCGCCTCAAATGGACCGCCCCCTGGGACCGCCGCCGCGAGCGCAACGCCTACCGCCGCGCGCTCATCCTGCACGACCAGAGCCGCCGCACGCTGGAGGAGAGCGAGGACGCCGTCAAGAACGAGGTGCGCGCCGGCTACCGCAGCCTCTCCGCCGCACGCGCCCTCTACGCGAACAAGGTGGAGTCCTACAAGGTGGCGAAGATGCGCGTGGACGCCATCGACCTCTTCACGCAGTCCGGCCGCAGCTCGATGCGCGACACCCTCGACGCCGCCCGCGACCTCCTCAGCGCCCAGAACGCCCTCTGCTCCGCCGTCATCGAGTGGTACACGAGCGACCTCTCCCTCCGCAGCGCGATGGGCATCCTCCAGATCCGCCCGGACGGCACGTGGAAGTAGGGCAGGCGGCGGGCAAACGACGTAACGCAGGAAAGACATGACACGGAAGAAGAAACTCATCTGGATCGGCGCGGGACTGCTCCTCGCGGGACTCGCCGCGCTGTTCGCGTTCAGCGGGGACGAGGCCGACGAGGCGGCCACGCCCACCTTCACCGTCGCCGAAGGCCCGCTCACGATCGGCATCACCTCCTCCGGCTCCATCCAGAGCAAGGACAAGGTGACGCTCAAGAGCGAGCTGGAGGGCCACAACACCGTCATCTGGGTCGTGGAGGAGGGCGTCAACGTCAAGGCCGGCGACCTGCTCGTCGAGTTCGACGCCGCCACGCTCGTCGACAAGCGCAACGAGCAGGAGATCACCGCCGCCACCACCGAAGGCAACCTCATCATCTCGCAGGAGAAGCTGGAGGTCACCAAGGGCGACTGTGACGCGAACCTCCTCGAACGCGAAGTGACCCTCACCCTCGCGAAGATGGCCCTCGAAAAGTACGAAAAGGGCGACTACCCGCAGCAGGCCCGCGAGTACGAGACCGACATCGCTATCGCGGACGAGGAGATGAAGCGCGCCGCCGAAAAGCTCGAATGGTCCCAGCGCCTCGCCAAGGAGGGCTTCCTCACGCGCACCGAGCTGCAGGCGGACGAACTCGCGCTCCGCCAGAAGGAGATCAAGCTGGAGATGGCCCGCACGAAGATGAACGTGCTCACGAACTACACGGTCATCCAGCAGCGCGCCACGCACGAAAGCGACGTGCGCAAGGCGACGCGCGCCCTCGCGCGCACGAAGTGGCAGAACAAGTCCCTCATCCGCCAGGTCGAGACGGAGATCATCCAGCGCACGCGCGAGCGCGACCGCGCGACGAACCGCCTCGCCGAACTCAACTTCCAGATCTCGAAGTCGAAGATCTACGCCCCCACGAACGGCGTCATCCTCTACGCCTCCACCGTGCAGATCGCGCGCCGCCGCTACTGGATCCGCCCCCTCGCCGTCGGCGAAACGGCCGTCCAGCGCCAGGAGCTCATCTACATTCCCCTCGACGCGGGCATGATCGTGGAGCTGATGGTGCCCGAAGCCTCCCTCAACAAGCTGGAGACGGGCATGCCGGCGAACGTCCGGGTGGACGCCTTCCCGGACAGGATCTTCCACGGCCGGCTCACGAAGATCGGCATCCTTCCAGACGGACAGAGCGCGTCGCTCAACCCGGACCTCAAGATGTACAAGTGCGAGCTCGAATGCGACTTCTCCGACGTCGTCATCCGCCCCGGCATGAGCTGCGACATCGAACTCGTCAAGCACGCCTACGACAACGTCCTCTACTGCCCCATGCAGTGCGTGACCCGCGTCAACGGCGTCCCCTGCGTCTACGTGCAGGAAGGCCGGGAGTGGGTCGCCCGCCCCGTCGAAGTCGGTCTCGACAACAACCGCATGATCCACCTCGTCAGCGGCGTCGAGAAGGGCGACGTCATCATGATGGCCCCGCCCGTCAGGGAATCCAAGGATGCCGGGCAGAAGGACGCCCCCCCCAAGACGGCCAAGCCCGCCGACACCCGACACTAGTCACCCGCCCGCATCACCACCGCCATGCCCGCACCCACCACAGAGGAAGTCGTCAAGCTCCAGGACGTCTGCCGCCACTACACGGTCGGCGGCGAGACCGTGAAGGCGCTCGACGGCGTCTCGTTCGCGATCCACCGCGGCGAATACTGGGCCATCATGGGCCCTTCCGGCTCTGGTAAAAGCACCCTCCTCAACATCCTCGGCTGCCTCGACCGCCCCACGTCCGGCAGCTACTGGCTCAACGGCGTGGACGTGGCGCGCATGGCGGACAACGAACTTTCCGACCACCGCCTCAAGAACCTCGGCTTCGTCTTCCAGAGCTTCCACCTCATCCCCCAGCTCAGCGTGCTGGAGAACATCGAGATGCCGATGTTCTACCTCGGCATCCCCCAGGCGGAACGGACGCGGCGCGCGAAGGAACTCGCCGACCGCGTCGAGATGAGCCACCGTCTCCAGCACCTCCCCGCCGAACTCTCCGGCGGACAACGCCAGCGCGTGGCCGTCGCGCGCGCCCTCGCGAACGACCCCGCCGTCCTCCTCGCGGACGAGCCCACCGGCAACCTCGACTCCAAGACGTCCGTCCAGATCATGGCGCTCTTCCAGGAACTCTACGAACAGGGCAAGACGATCATCGTCGTCACCCACGAGCCCGACATCGACGCCTACGCCCACTCCCACATCGTCGTCAAGGACGGCAGGCTCCTCTCCGTCCGGAACTGATCCCATGCAAGCCCTTTCCTTCTACTGGCCCTTCATCAAGCTCGGCGCCACGGACGTGTGGCGCCACAAGACGCGCTCGTTCCTCACGATGCTCGGCATGGTCTTCGGCGTCGGTTCGGTCATCGCCATGCTCGCCGTCGGCGAAGGCGCGAGCCACCAGGCGCTCGAATCCATCAAGCGCCTCGGGAGCCAGAACATCATGGTCAACTCCGTGAAGCCGACCTCCGAGGAGGGAACAAGCTCCGCCGCCCAGTCCGCCGCCCGCCTTGCGATCTACGGCCTCCTGCACGACGACGAGGCGCGCATCCGCGAGACCATCCCCGGCGTCGCCTGCACCGTGCCCGCGCGCATGGTGCGCCGCAACGCCCGCTTCAACGAGCGCCAGCTGGAACTGCGGGTCGTCGAGACGATCCCGGACTGGTTCGACGTCGTGCCGCGCCCCGTCCTCGCGGGCCGCGTCCTCCACGCAAGCGACATGGATTCGCACGCCAACGTCTGCGTCCTCACCGAGTTCGGCGTGCGCAAGCTCCTCGCCGCGCAGGAGATGCTCGGCCAGCACGTGCGCCTCGGCAGCGGCGTCTTCGAGGTCGTCGGCATCGTCAGGAACGAAAGCGGCGGCACCGTGCGCGCGCCGGACTCGGAGGCGGACGCCTACATCCCGATGACGACCGCCGCGCGCCTCTTCGGCGTCGCGAACATCCGCCGCGTCTCCAGCGGCATGGAGGGCGAGAAGGTGGAGCTGTCGCAGATCATCGTGAAGATGCGCGACACGTCCGTCGTCGAGGCCGGCGCCAAGGCGATCGAGGCCATGCTCCGCCGCTTCCACAAGAAGCAGGACTTCAAGATCGACGTGCCCCTCTCCCTCCTGCGGGAGGCCGAGAAGACGAAGCGCACCTACAACGTCGTCCTCGGCGCCATCGCGGGCATCTCGCTCCTCGTCGGCGGCATCGGCATCATGAACATCATGCTCGCCTCCGTCACGGAACGCACGAAGGAGATCGGCATCCGGCGCGCCATCGGCGCGCGCAAGAGCCGCATCGTCGTGCAGTTCCTCATCAACACGTGCGTCCTCTCGATCGGCGGCGGACTCGCCGGCCTCGTCGTCGGCGTCGCGATTCCCCTCCTCATCACCCTTTTCACGGGCATGCCCACCGTCATCCAGCCCTATTCGATGGTCCTCGCCTTCGGCATCTCCGTCGGCATCGGCATCGTCTTCGGCCTCTACCCCGCGCTCCGCGCGGCCTCGCTCGACCCCATCGAGGCCCTCCGGCACGAATAGCCCCATGAAGACGAAACTCCTTGCGAGCCTTGCACTCGGCGTGGCCGCCGTCCTCGTCGCGCTCGGCCTCCGCGCGCCGACGCGCGACGCGAAGCATACCCTCCGCTGGCCCGTGATGGGCACCCGCGCGCAGCTGACCGTCCGGGGCGACGCGGCGGCGGGCGAACGCCTGCGCCCCGTCGTGCAGGCGGCCTACGCACGGCTCGACGGCCTCCTCTCCGCCTGGAACCCGGATTCCGAACTGAGCCGCCTCGCCGCCGCCGGCTGCACGGACTGGGTGGCCGCCGCCTCGGCCGAGGTGCGGCCCTGCTACGCTGCGGCCCTGCGCCTGGCGGCGGAAAGCGGGAACGCCTTCAATCCCCGCGTCGGCAAGGCCCTGCGCGCGCTCGGCGTCTCGGGCGGCGGCGCGTACGCGGCCTTCGACCTCGGCGCGATCGCCAAGGGGTTCGCGGTGGACGTCGCGGCCCGGGAGGTTGTCCGCACCTGTTCCCCCCACGCCCCGCCCTCCCTCCTCCTCGACCTCGGCGGCAACCTGCGCGTCGTCGGCGAGGGGACGTGGCGCACGGGCATCCGCAACCCCTTCGACAGGGAGGGGCCGCTCGTCGGCGTCCTCGCGCTCACGAACGGCGAGTCCGTCGCGACGAGCGGAAACTACGAACGGTTCATCGAACGGGACGGCGTGCGCCTTTCCCACATCCTCGACGGGCGCACGGGCGAGCCCGTGTGCGGCGTCGCCGCCGTCACGGTCGTCACGCCGCCCGAGGACGGCGCCCTTCTCGCGGACGGCCTCTCGACGACGCTCTTCGTCCTCGGCCCCGCCGAGGGTACACGCTTCCTCGCCCGCCATTATCCGCGTGCCCTGGCCCTCTGGATCCCCGACACGCCCGAAGCGCCCCGCATCGTCGCGACGCACGCCATGGCCCGCCGCCTCGCCCACGCCCTCTGGCCCGTGGAGGCTCTTCCGGCCCCCTGAAGCGCCCGCCGCAACAGCGCCCGCGCGGGAGGGCCGCGCTTGTCGCGGCCGATGCACGCCAGGGGAACCGCGCGGGAGGGCCGCGCTTGTCGCGACCGATGCACGCCGGGGGAACCACACGGGAGGGCCGCGCTTGTCGCGGCCGATGCACGCCGGGGGAACCACACGGGAGGACCGCGCTTGTCGCGGCCGATGCACGCCGGGGGAACCACGCGGGAGGGCCGCGCTTGTCGCGGCCGATATACGCTGGGAGGTTGCCGTTCCCCCTGCCGACTGCACCCTCCCACGCCCTACCGCCTACGCCTCCACCGTTCGGACGCCACGCGCCGGGTCCTCGGCCGCGAC
>URIT01000064.1 GCA_900547945.1 uncultured bacterium | reverse complement strand
TCCCCACCCTGTGGACGCGACGGAGTGCGTCCATCCCCCAGATGCGGAATCTCTGTTCGGGTGCCCCGCGCCGAGCGGTCTGCACCAAGATATGCTATACTACCATTCTTATGGCAAAGAAGGTGCTGTTCTGGGGACGGTTCGATCCCGGCTACTCGCGCAATCGGGTCTACGCGGCCCTCTTCCGCGAGCTGGGCTGGGATGTGGACTATTTCTTCGTCAAGTGGTTTCCGAAGTTCGGTGACTGGGAGGCCGCCGTGCGCGGGCTCGGGCGGCGTCCCCTCCCCGACCTCGTGTGGGTGCCCGTCTGCCGCCAGCGCGACATCCTCGCGGCGTGCCGCTGGGCGCACCGGCGGGGCGTGAAGGTGCTGTTCGACCCGATGATCTCGGCGTGGGACAAGAAGGTGCTCGAGCAGCGGAAGTGGCGGGCCGACGAGCCCCGCGCGCAGCGGCTCCACGCCCATGAGACCGTGTTGATGAACGCGCCCGACATGGTGACGTGGGATACGTCGTGCCACCTGGAGTTCTGCGCGCGTACGTTCAACGTGCCGCGCGAACGGCTGCGCGTGCTCCTGACCGGCACGGACGAGACGGTGTTCAGGCCCCAGGCGGACGACGCGGCGCCCGCCACGGGGCCGTTCCGCGTCCTCTACCACGGGGCGTACCTGCCGCTCCACGGCACGGAGTACATCGTGGAGGCGGCGCGGATGACCGAGGGCGAGGGCATCCAGTGGGACTTCCTCGGCTGGGGCGCCTACAAGGCCGCGACCGAGGCGAAGGCGGCGGGCATCTCGAACATCCGCTTCCTCGACAAGGTGCCGTACGTGGACGTGCCGAAGGTCATCTGCGCGCACGACGTCGTGCTGGGCGTCTTCGGGACGACGGAGAAGGCGTCGCGCGTGATCGGTAACAAGGTCTACGAGTGCATGGCCTGCGCGCGGCCGACCGTCAACGAGTTCTGCACGGGCTACCCGCCCGAGGCGAAGGCGTGCCGGGCCATCACGTTCGTTCCGCCGGGCGACGCGCGGGCGATTGCGGACGCCGTGCGCGCCTACCGCGCCGACTGGGCGAACCGGGACGCCTACTTCGCCGCCGCGCGCGATTTCTTCGAGAGGCACCTCAGCATGAGGGTGATCAAGACCCAGCTGGCGGGCGTCCTCGCCGACATGGGACTGTGAGGAGGCCGGCGCGCGATGTCCAGAAAGAACAAGGCCACGCCCGTCCAGTACCGGCGGGAATTCTTCGACCGGGAGTATTCGGCCCGTGAGGTGTATGGCCGGCTGTGGCGCTATGCGCGGCGTTACCGTCTGCGGATCCTCCTGGGGATCGTCTGCGGCATCCTGACCGCCGGCACCCTCCTGCCGCTCTACCAGGTGATCCAGCCGTCGCTCAAGGGCGTGCTCGCGAACGAGGGGAAGATTGAGAAGACCGAACGCGCCGAACAGGCCCCGCCCGCCGAACGGACGCAGAATCCCGCGCACCGTGCGGGGAAACTGGAGCGCGAGATGGCGAAGGCGAGCGCGCTTCCGGGCTGGTACCCGACGGTGGAGAAGTATGCGGCGAAGTGCGGCATCAGACTCCAGACCGAGGCGGGGGAGATGGGGGGCGCGCTCGTGCTGCTCGTCGTCTTCGTGGTGCCGCTCATCGCGTTCATGCGCCTGGGGCTCGTCTTCCTGAACAACTACTGCCTCGCGTGGGCGGCGATGCGGGTCGTCGCGGACCTGCGCGTGGACATCCTGGAGCACCTGCAGAAACAGGCGCTGCCGTTCTTCGGGCGCATCGACGTGGGGCAGCTGATGAGCCGCGCGACGTCCGACCCCCAGCAGATGCGGCAGATCCTCCAGCACGTGCTGCAGGAACTCGCCCAGGCGCCGTTCGAGATCGCCGTCTCGGTCGGCTACATCGTCTGGTTCGCCGTCGCGAACCGGATGCTCCCGACGCTTGTCGTCATCTGCGTGGGGTTCCCGCTCTTCATCGTGCCCGTCGTGGGGCTTTCCAGGCGCATCCGCAAGTGGGCGAAGAAGGCGCTGAAGCGCTTCAGCGTCGTGGGCAGCCGCATCCACGAGATCCTCACGTGCATCCGCGTGGTGAAGGCCTACGACACGGCCGAATACGAGAACGCGAAGTACCGCCGCGTCGTCCACGACCTCCTGAAGGCGACGCTGCGGACCGTGCGCCTGGGGCTTCTCGTGGGCCCCGCCGTCGAGACGGTCGGCATCCTCCTCATCTGCGGCTTCGTCGTGTGGTGCTTTTTCGCGCACGTCACGCTCTCCTCCGTGCTGCCGATGCTCGCGCCGCTGCTCATCATCTACAAGCCGCTCAAGCAGCTCTCGAAGATCCAGGTGCAGATCGAGCAGGGACGCGCCGCGCTCGTGCGCATCTTCTCGATCCTCGACGTCCACATGGAGCTGCCCGAGAGGGCCGACGCCGTGCGCAAGCCCTCCTTCGACGACCGCATCGTCTTCGACGACGTCTCGTTCCGCTACGAGACGGCGGACCGGGATGCCGTCTCGCACGCCTCCTTCGAGATCGCGCGCGGCCGGGTCGTCGCGGTGGTGGGCGGCACCGGCAGCGGGAAGTCCACGATGAGCGGCCTCCTCGCCCGCTTCTACGATCCGCGCGAGGGGCGCATCACGATGGACGGCGTGGACCTGCGCGACCTGCACGTCGCGGACCTGCGCGCCCTCGTCGGCAGCGTCATGCAGGAGACGCTGCTCTTCAACGACACGATCGAGGAGAACATCAAGTACGGTTCGCCCGACGCGACGCACGAGCAGATCGTCGCCGCCGCGAAGATGGCGAACGCGCACGACTTCATCATGGCGCAGCCCGAGGGCTACGCGCGCAACGTCGGCGAGAAGGGCTTCGCGCTCTCCGGCGGCGAACGCCAGCGCATCGCGATCGCGCGCGCGATCCTGCGCAATCCGCCGATCCTCATCCTCGACGAGGCGACGAGCGCCCTGGACACCGTGACCGAACGCCTCGTGCAGGACGCCATCGACAACCTCATGAAGGACCGCACGACGTTCGCGATCGCGCACCGCCTCTCGACGATCCGCAACGCGGACCTCATCCTCGTCATGCAGGGCGGCCGCATCGTCGAGCGCGGTACGCACGCCGAACTGTTCGCCGCCAACGGCGTCTACCGCAAACTCTGCGACATGCAGAAGACGAACTAGGGCGCGGCAACGCATGCAAGCGGTCTGAGACGAATGACTCGAGACGAAGGATCCTGAAGACGAGATGAGCAAGAAAGACAACAAGAACGCGAATGAACCGCCGAGCCTCTTCGACGATTTGAGCCTGTTCGGGACGGCGGTCGGCGCGACGGACGGGAAGACGGCCGCGAAGGGCGAGGCGGCGGAGACGGACCATGCGGAACCGGCGGCCCCGGCGCCGTCCGCGACGGGCGGGGAAACGACGGGCGGGGTTCCGCCCGCGCCGCCGCCGGGCGGCAGGCTCACCGGGCGCGGCCCCCTCCGCGACCTCTACGACTTCAACTTCCGCGAATACTCCGCCTACGTCATCTGCAACCGCGCGATTCCCGCCGTCGAGGACGGCCTCAAGCCTGTGCAGCGCCGCATCCTCCACGCCCTCTGGGAGAAGGACGACGGCCGCTTCACAAAGGTCGCCAACATCGTCGGCCACACGATGCAGTACCACCCCCACGGCGACGCCTCCATCGGCGACGCGCTCGTCGTGCTCGCGAACAAGCTCTGGGGGAAGGGCAAGGGCTACCTCATCGACGGACAGGGCAACTTCGGCGACCTCTTCACGGGCATGCCCGCCGCCGCGTCGCGCTACATCGAGTGCCGCCTCTCGGAGCTTGCGCGCAAGGAGGTGTTCAACCCCAAGACGACGGACTACACGCCGAGCTACGACGGACGCAACAAGGAGCCCGTCCTGCTGCCCGCGAAGATCCCCCTCCTCCTCATGCTCGGCGCGGACGGCATCGCCGTCGGCCTCTCCACCGCGATCCTCCCGCACAACTTCACGGAACTGCTGGAGGCCGAGATCAACCTCATCCAGAAGAAGCCCTTCACGCTCTACCCCGACTTCCAGCTCGGCGGCGTGATGGACGTCTCCGACTACCAGGACGGCCTCGGAAAGGTCAAGGTGCGCGCCGTCATCGAGGCGCGCGACAAGAACAAGCTCGTCATCACGCAGCTCCCCTGGGGCGAGACGACGGACTCCCTCTCCGCCTCCATCGAGGAGGCGGTCAAGAAGAAGAAGGTCGCGGTGCGCAAGATCCACGACCTGACCTCGCAGACCGTCCAGATCGAACTGGAGCTTGCGACGGGCGCGACGCAGGAGAAGGTGAAGAGCGCGCTCTATGCGTTCACGACGTGCGAGAAGTCCATCGCCTCGCGCCCGATCGTCCTCGACGCAGGACGGCCGCGCGCGATGAGCGTCACGCAGATCCTCCAGAAGAACGTCGACCGGCTCATGTCCCTCACGAAGCGCGAACAGGAGATCCGCCTCGCCGAACTCGACAAACTCTTCCACGACCGCACGCTCGACCGCATCTTCATCGAGGAGCGCCTCTACAAGCGCATCGAGAAGGAGAAGACCTACGAGGGCGTGAAGGCGACCATCCGCACGGGCTTCGCGCCGTTCCTCCCGCACCTGCGCCACCCGGAGGTCACGGACGACGACATCGAGCGCCTGCTGAAGATCCCCATCCGCCGCATCTCGCAGTTCGACATCGACAAGAACCGCGAGGAGATCGCCGCCATCGAGAAGGAGGAGGCCGAAGTCAGGGACAACCTCCTCCACCTGCGCGCCTTCGTGGTCAAGTACCTCAAGGGCCTGATCCGGCAGTACGGGAAGAAGTACCCCCGCATGACGCAGATCGCCGCCGGCGCGTTCAAGGAGGTGGACGTGCGCGCGATCACGGCGAGCGAGCTGACGATCCGCTACGACAAGGAGAACCACTTCGTGGGATCCGGCCTCAAGGGCGGCGACGAGCTCTTCAAGTGCTCCTCGCTCGACAAGCTCGTCTTCGTCTGGAAGGACGGGCGCTACAAGATGACGCCGCCTTCGGACAAGATCTTCGTCGACAAGGACCTGCTTGAAGTCTTCCTCTTCAACCCCGAGAAGGACCGCGCCCGCGCGTTCGTCTGCGTCTACGAGGAACCCCTCTACGGCTTCGCGTACATCAAGCGCTTCACCTTCGGCGGCATGATCAACAACAAGGAATACCGCCTCGCGCCCGAGAAGAGCAAGGTGCTCTTCTTCGACGAGGGCTGCCCCGAAAAGCTCTACGTGAAGTTCAAGCCCGCGAAGAACCAGAAGATCCACCAGATGCTCTTCCAGCCTCTGGAGCCCGTGGACAAGGGGGCGGGCGAGAAGAAGCCCCTCGTCGAGATCCGCGGCGCGACGGCGCGCGGCATCCAGCTCACGACGAAGCCCATCGCCCGCATCTCGGCCACGAAGGGTTCTTGGTGGAACGACGACGAGGCCGCCGCGAAGGGAGTGCTTTTATGAAGAAGCTGCTTGGGGTCATGCTCGTTCTGCCCCTGGTGGCCTGGGGCGGCGGGAAGGGGGCGTCCAACGGACTGCCCGAGACGGCGCGCCCCGCCATCGCGGCGGCCACCGCGCAGGCCGCGCAGCGGCCGCATCCCCGCCTCTTCGCGGACGCGGCGGGATTCGCGGCGCTCAGGGCGCGCGCCGCGTCCGACGCCTACGTGAAGATGGGCGCGGAGCACGTGCGGGAATGCGCGGACGGCCTTCTGGGGACGCCTCCCGTCGAACGCATCAAGGAGGGGCGCCGTCTGCTCGCCGTCAGCCGCCGCGCGCTGCTGCGCATCAACACGCTTGCGCTCGCCTACCGTCTGGGCGGACGCCGCGCGCATCTGGACCGCGCCGTGGCGGAACTGCGCGCCGTCTGCGCGTTCTCGGACTGGAACCCGTCGCACTTCCTCGACGTCGCCGAAATGTCCCTCGCCGTCGCCACGGGCTATGACTGGCTCTACGCCGACCTCGACGCGGCGACGCGCCGGGAGATCGCCGCCGGCCTCCGCCGCCACGGCCTGGAGGCGGGACGGCGGGCGCAGTGGTGGATCCGCGCGAACAACAACTGGGGCCAGGTCTGCCACGCGGGCATGCTCGCCGCCGCGCTCGCGCTCGCCGAGGAGGATCCCGGCGACGCCGCCCGTTTCGTCCAGCGCTGCGTGGACAATCTCCCCTGTTCGATGAAGGCCCTCGCGCCGAACGGCAACTATCCCGAGGGGCCCGGCTACTGGAACTACGGCGTCGAGTTCAACTTCGCCGCGCTCGCGCTTCTGGAGGCGGCGCTCGGCAGCGATTTCGGCCTCGCCGCCCTGCCGGGATTCCGCGAGACGGGGGCGTACCCGGACCTCGTGACGGGGCCGAGCGGCCGGACCTTCAACTATGCCGACGGCGGGGACGGGCGCGGCACATGCCCTGCGACGTGGTGGTTCGCGCAGCGCTTCAACCGTCCCGAACTCCTCCCCTACTTCGAGGCGGACGCCTACCGCCGGTACTGCACGGAACGGAAGACGCGCAAGGGGGTTTCCGTCCCCGCGCACGGCGGCAACCGCATGTTCGCGTACGGGCTCTTCTACGTGCGGACGCCGCCGCCGGACCTGCGGCCGGACCTGCCGCTCGTCTGGAACGCGGGCGGCCCGGTGCCGATCACGGTCCAGCGGTCGAGCTGGGACAACCGGACGGCGTTTTTCGTGGGTCTGAAGGGCGGTTCCCCCTCGGCGAACCACGGGCACATGGACGGCGGTTCGTTCATCCTCGAGGCCCGGGGCGTGCGCTGGGCCCTGGACCTCGGGGCCGAGAATTACAACAAGATCGAGCAATTGGGGATGAACCTCTGGGACATGAAGCAGGGCTCCGACCGCTGGCGGGTCTTCCGCCTCGGAACGTCGTCCCACAACGTCCTGATGCTCGACGGCTGCCCGCAGCGCGTGACGGGGTTCGCGCAGGTGCGGGAAGTGAAGGAGACGCCGCCGAGCGCGGTGACGCTCGACCTCACGTCGCTCTACACGAACGCGACCGAGGTGCTGCGCCGGGGCGTGATGGCGGCGGACGGGACGCGCTACGAGCTGACGGACACCGTGGCGGGGCTGCGCGCCGGCGCGCCGATCCGCTGGGCGATGGTCACGCACGCGACGCCCGAGGTGCAGGGTTCGGGCGACCTGCTGCTCCGCGCGCGGGGGCAGACGCTGCGCCTCGCGCAGACGGGCGCGCAGAAGGGGACTTGGCGCATCGTGCCCGCGCAGGGGCCGAATCCGTGGGACGGCGAGAACAAGGGGTGTTCGCAGATCACGTTCACTGTGCCGATGCCGGAGCAGGGCGCGGCGCGCCTCGGCGTGGCGTTCGCGCTGGACTAGAGGCGGAGACGGCGGATGGTGACCACGGCGATTCTCGCGGACGGCGCGCCGCCCACGCATCCGGCGGCGCGCGCGGCGTTTGACGCGGCTTCGCGGCTCGTCTGCTGCGACGGGGCCTATCGGAAGGCGCGCGCGCTGGGGCGCCTGCCCGACCTCGTGGTGGGCGACGGCGATTCGCTTTCGGCGGCGGACCGTGCGGCGCTCGGCGAACGGTTCGTCTCGATCGCCGAGCAGGAGACGAACGACCTCGACAAGGCGTTCCGGACGGCGGTGGCGCGCTTCGGCGGCGCGGGCATCGTGATCCTCGGCGCGGGGGGGCTGCGGGAAGACCACTTTCTCGGCAACGTGTTCCGTCTGCCGGGGTTCGCGCGCGCGGCGCCGGATGTCGCGATGGTCACGGACGCGGGGACGTTCACGGTCGTGATCGGCGCCCGCCGCTACGCCTGCCGGCCGGGCGAGGCCGTTTCGGTCTTCGCGCCCGACCCTGCGGCGCGGGCGACGTCGGAGGGGCTTGAATGGCCGCTCGACGGGGTCTCGCTCGCCGAACTGTGGCGGGGCACGCTCAACCGCACGACGGGGACGTCGTTCCGCCTCGCGTGCGACCGCCCGCTCCTCGTCTACCGTCCGTTTCCTTCGCCGCCCGGAAACGAACCGGTTGTGGTATAATGACGGGACTATGAAGACGCTGATTCGCAACGCGCACGTCATTAGCCCGGGCATCGACCTCAAAAGGGCGTCCGTCGTCATCGAGAAGGGCCGGATCCGGTCCGTCACGGCGGACGCGGTGCCGAAGACGGGGGTCGACACGGTCGTGGACGTGCGGGGCAAATACCTCGTCCCCGGTTTCATCGACGTCCACACGCACGGCGCGTGCGGGCATGACGTGTGCGACGCGACGCCGGAGGCCATCGCGGCCATCGCCGCCGCGAAGCTCGCGGAAGGCTGCACGAGCTTCCTGCCGACGACGCTCACGGTCGCGAACAGGACGCTGAAGGCGGCGGCGCGGGCCGTGGCGGCCTACCGGCGGGACGAGCGGTTCGCGAAGGCGCTCGGCATCCACTTGGAGGGTCCGTTCATCAATCCCGCGTGCTGCGGCGCGCAGAACCCCGCGTTCGTGCGCAGGCCGAGCATCCGGGAGGTGCTGGGCATCGCCGCGATCACCCCCGTGAAGCTCGTGAGCTTCGCGCCCGAGATGACGGGCGGGACGGCGTTCGCGGCGGCGTGCCGCGACCACGGCATCGTGCCGAGCTGCGGGCATACGGGTGCGACGTTCGCGCAGTTCCTGCCGGCGTACGACGCGGGGCTGCGGCACCTGACGCACTTCTGCAACCAGATGACGAAGCTCCACCACCGCGAAATCGGCATCGTCGGCGCGGGGTTCCTGCTGGACGACCTCAACACCGAGGTGATCTGCGACCGCATCCACCTCTGCGACGACATGCTGCGCCTCGTCTTCTGGAAGCGCGACCTCGCGCACGTGCAGATGATCACGGACTCGCTCCGCTGCTCGCACTGCCCGGACGGCTACGCCTTCGAGATGGGCGGGCTCAAGGTCGTCCTCAAGGGGGGCGAGGCGCGCCTCGTCGAGGGGGGCAACCTCGCCGGGTCCACGCTCTGGATGAACCGGGGCCTCCGCAATCTCGTGGAGGTGACGGGACTGCCGTTGAAGGACCTCATCCGCGTGACGAGCTGGAACCAGGCGATCGAACTGGGCCTCGGTTCGTCCCTCGGCAAGGTCGAGAAGGGCTACACGGCCGACCTCGCGGTCCTCGACCCGGAGACGTTCGACGTCTGCGCCGTCTTCGTGGACGGCGAGCAGCATCTCTCATCCGCCGCGCCTTCGGCGTAAAAAAGAAAACCACCGCTCATGCGATGGTCCTTGAATGGTTGACCCGCAGGGACTCGAACCCCAACAGGCAGAATCAGAATCTGCAGTGCTACCATTACACCACGGGTCAATGTGGTTGAAAACGGGTGATAGTATACTACACTTCGTGGTGGCGCGCAAGGGGGGAAATGATATAATGTACGGGCAATGGGAAAGTTCCAGATAGAGGGGCGGAAGACGGTCGCGGGGACGCACCGCGTGCCGGGAAACAAGAACGCGGCGCTGCCGATGATCGCGGCGGCGCTGCTGACGGCGGAGCCGGTGACGCTGCGGAACATGCCGGCGATTTCCGATGTCGAGCGGATGCTCGACTGCGCGCGCCGGTTCGGCGCGAAGGTGACGTGCGAGAGGACGGCGCGCACGGTGACGATCGAGGCGAAAAGGCTCAAGACGGTGCGCCTCGACCCCGCGCTGGCGCGGCAGATCCGCACGAGCGTCCTCTTCGCGGGTCCGCTCCTCGCCCGTGCGGGCGGCGTCTCGCTGCCGCCGCCGGGCGGGGACGGCATTGGCCACCGCCGGCTCGACACGCACTTTGCGGGCTTCGCGGCGCTCGGCGCCAAGGTGAAGGCCGGGCGGCGCATCCTCTCGGTGCGGGCGCCGCGCGGCCTTGCGGGTGCGCGGATCCTCCTTGACGAGGCGAGCGTCACCGCAACGGAGAACATCCTCATGGCGGCGGTGCTTGCGAAGGGGGTGACCGAGATATACAACGCCGCGTGCGAGCCGCACGTGCAGGACCTCTGCGCGATGCTCTGCGCGATGGGCGCGCGGATTGCGGGCGCGGGCACGAACCGCCTCGTGGTGGAGGGCGTGGAGACGCTGCACGGCACGGAGGCGCGCGTGGGGTGCGACTACATCGAGGGTGCGAGCTATCTCACGGCGGCGGCGATCACGGGGGGCGAGCTGACGCTCACGGAGATTGACCCGGAGGTGTTCGCCGTCCTGGAGAAGGCGTTTGCGCGGTTCGGGGTGAAGTGGACGGTCGATGCGGCGGCGCGCACGCTGCGCATGGGGGTGCGGCGGCGGAAGAGGATGCAGTACGACCTCGGCGACGCGATTCCGTCCGTGGCGGACGGCCCCTGGCCGATGTTCCCCTCCGACCTCGTCTCGATCCTCATCGTCCTCGCCACGCAGACGCGCGGCACGTGCCTCTTCTTCGAGAAGATGTTCGAGAGCCGCCTCTACTTCGTGGACCACCTCATCGGCATGGGCGCGAAGATTGTCCAGTGCGACCCGCACCGCGTGGTCGTGACGG
Organism: uncultured bacterium; assembly: GCA_900547945.1. Classification (GTDB taxonomy): domain Bacteria; phylum Verrucomicrobiota; class Kiritimatiellia; order RFP12; family UBA1067; genus RUG572. The sequence goes on along the minus strand of URIT01000064.1, from coordinate 6,961 downwards.
GCCCGACGCAGCTCGCCGGCTCCACGGTCACGTCGCCCGACATCCGCGCGGGCATCGCGCTCATCCTCGCGGCCCTGTGCGCGAAGGGGACGACGACGATCCTGAACGCGGAGTCCGTCGACCGCGGCTACGAGGCCGTCGAGAAGGAGCTTGCCGCCCTCGGCGCCGCCGTGCGCCGCCTCTAGGCGCGTGGCGGGGCGTCCTGCACGGTCAGGCGTCGTGGGCCACGGGGGGCGTTGGATGCTCCCGCCATACGCGCATGGACGTGCCGTAGCGCTTGAGGAAGGCGGTGCGCAGGGCGTTCTCCGTCCGCCAGCCGCAGAGCGCGGCGATGGCGCCGAGCCGCTGGGCCTTGCTGCGGAGGAGCAGCTCGACGCGCTCGAAGCGCACGTGCAGGATCTCCTGCTGGATGGCGTGGCCGGTCGCCTTCTTGAAGTCCATTTCGGCCAGGCGGCGGGATCCCGGCATCACGGCGGCGACGTCGGCGGCGGTGATCCCCTCGCAGGCCTTCTCGCGGATGAACGCGAGGGCCCTGCCGACGCGCGGGGGCGTGCCGATGCCGGCCGGCGTGGAGGCGCGGCGGATCAGGCCCAGCACCGAATAGGTCTCGCGCACGGGCGGCGCGCGGGGCGTGTCGATGAGGGAGGAGAGGATCTTCGCCGCGCGGTAGCCGGCCTGCTCGAAGTCGAGGAGGATGCTGGAGAGCGGCGGGGTCGTGTTCTCGCAGAGCGAGGAGTCGTTGTCCGCCCCGATGACCGCGAGGCTCTTCGGCACGCGGAGGCGCAGCTTGCCGGCGAGGTCCAGCACCTCCCCGGCGGCGTAGTCGTTCTCGGCGAAGACGCCGCAGGGCTTGGGGATCGTGCGCAGCCACTCGCGCAGGGCCTCGCCGCGCGCGCGGGGCGTCCGGAACGATTCGGCGCGCCCGAAGACGCGGCAGGGATAGCCGTTCGTCCAGAGCGTGCGGCGGAACTCGGCCTCGCGGTCGCGGCTCCAGAAGTGGTTGCCGCCGGAGGCGACGAAGCCGAAGGACGTGAACCCCGCCGTCAGGAGTTCCTGCGCGGCGCAGCGGCCGGGGCCCCTGTTCGAGGGGTTCACGAACGAGGCGGTGCGCGGCAGCGTGCGCGGGTCGCGCCCGATGAAGACGGCGGGGAGGCGCCCGAACGCCGCGGGGTCGAAGTAGTCCGCCGTCTCCCCGGAACATTCCACGAGGCAGCCGAGGGGCTTCCAGAAGTCGATGAGCGTCGGGATGGACGGCGGGTGCGGCGTCGGCTCGACAACCTGCAGACGCCACTTGCGGGCGCGCGCGAAACGGTAGGCGCCGGCGAGCTCCTTCTGCCAGGCCTGCCGCCGCGACGTGTGGAAAAAGAGGATGGTCTTCATCGCGCCGCCTAGTATAGCAGACGGCAAGGCGGTTTCGCATTGTTGGCGGAAATTTTTTGCGTTTCATTGGCGTTTCCATGCGGCGCCCTGCCGTACAATACGGGCGGTCTCAGGAAAGGAGGACCGTTACGATGATGGACAAGCAGGAACTGCGGCAGTATATCGACAAGTACAGGAAATGCCTGCTCGAATCGGTCGAGTGGTGGCAGAAGTTCTCGCCGGACGCGAAGCACGGCGGCTTCTACAACTACCTCGGCCGCGACGGCAAGGTGCTCTTCACCGACAAGAACGTCCGCCAGCAGGGGCGCGACGTCCTCCTGTTCGCGCGCGCCTACAACGAGATCGAGCCGCGCACGGAATGGCTCGACCTCGCGCTCCGGGGCATCGCGTTCATCGAGGACCACTGCTTCGACGAGCGCGACGGCCGCACCTACTACGAGGTGACGGAGGACGGCCGCCCCGTGCGCAAGCGCCGCTACGTCGTCACCGAGCACTACACGGTGATGGCCTACATCGAGCTTTACAAGGCGACGAAGGACCCGGCCTGGAAGGCGAAGGCCGAGCGGCTCTACAAGACGATCATGATGTACTACTACAACCCCGAGCTGCTGCCGCCGAAGTACTACCCGGCGCGCAAGGTGCGGGCGCACAACATCCCGATGATCATCTCCTGCACGTCGATCATGATGCGCGAGCTCGGCGGCGACACCGCGCTCTACGACAAGACGATCGCGACGTGCTTCAAGGAGGTCTACGCGACGTTCATGGACTACGGCAAGAAGGCCCTGCGCGAGATCGTGAACGCCGACGGCACGCCGTGCGAGACGCCCGAGGGCCGCACGATCAACCCCGGCCACTCCATCGAGACGAGCTGGTTCACGATGGAGGAGGCGAAGTACCAGAAGGACGAGAAGCTCCTCGGGAACGGCCTGCAGGTGCTCGACTGGGCGCTCGACTGGGGCTGGGACACCGTGCAGGGCGGCGGCGGGATCATCTACTTCCGCAACGTCGACGAGGCCGAGGGCCACGAGCCCGACCAGTACGAGCACGAGCTCAAGCTCTGGTGGCCGCAGAACGAGGCGATCTACGCGACGTTCCTCGCCTGGACGCTCACGAAGGACGAGAAGTACCTCGCCTGGTTCCGGAAGATCGAGACGTGGTTCTTCGACCACTTCCCCGACAGGGAGTACGGCGAGATCATCAAGTACCTCCGCCGCGACGGCACGCCGTCCTGCACGATGAAGGGCACCCGCTGGGCCGGCGCGTTCCACTACCCGCGCATGCTCTTCAACCTCATCCGCCTCATGCAGGAGGAGCTCGCAAAATGAGCTACGCGGAGCGGATGGCGCGCCTGAGGGCGCGGAAGGCCGCCCAGACGGAAGAGAAGCAGGCGGCGCTCGGCGCGCGCGACGAGGACGACTACGGCCTCGTCCTGCCGCCCGAGACGTTCACGGCCGACCTGCCCGTGCGCGACGCGGCCGGGCAGTTCTCCGGCCCGCGCGCGTGGGCGGCGAACTTCCGCTGGCTCATGGAGCGCCATCCGCTCTACATCGACCCCGACGACGCGCTCGCCGGCCGCTGGATGTTCATGCTCTCGCGCATGCGCCTCGGCTACCGGCTCTCGCGCTCCAACTTCGCGTTCGACTACTCCGACCTCGAACCGCTCCAGAAGAAGTACGACATCACGTCCGGCATCGGCAAGGACGCGCACTTCGCGCCGGACTACAGGATTGGCCTGGAGCTGGGCTGGGGCGGGCTCCTCGCGAAGGTGCGCGCGGCGCGGCGTTCGTTCGCCGCCGATCCCGTCGCCGCCGAGCTGCTGGAGGCGGAGGAGACGGCGGTCCTCGGCGTGCAGGCGTGGATCCGGCGCCTCGGCGAGGCGGCCGCCGACCGGTCGATGGCCGAGGCGGACGCCGAGCGCCGCGCGAACCTCGTCGCGATGGCGCGCACCTGCTTCGCGATCGTCGACGCGCCGCCCGCGACGTTCCGCGAGGCCGTGCAGTGGATCGCCGTCTTCAACATGGCCTCGCGCACCTACAACCGCGACGGCGCGGGCGGGCAGCTCGACGAGCTGCTGCGCCCCTACTACGCGCGCGACACGGCCGCCGGCCTCCTCACCGACGAAGAGGCCGAGTTCCTCTGCTTCTGCCTGCTGCTCAACGACCCCCACTACTACCAGCTCGGCGGGCCGGCGGCGGACGGCTCCGACCAGACGAGCCGCATGAGCTTCATCATCCTCGAAGCCGCCGCGAAGCTGAAGGCGAGCTGCAACCTGACGATCCGCGTGTGGGACGGCATGGACCGCCGCCTCTACCGGCGCGGCGTCGAGATCCTGCTCCAGAACCGCCTCGGCTACCCGCGCTTCTCGGGCGACAAGGCCCTCGTCGCGGGCTTCATGAAGAACGGCTACTCCGCCGAACTCGCCCGCAGCCGCATCGCCGTCGGCTGCAACTGGATGTCGCTGCCGGGGCTTGAGTACACGCTGAACGACGTCGTCAAGATCAACGTCGCCAAGGTCTTCGAGGTCGCGTTCGCCGAGTCGGATTCGCTTGCGGAGCTGGAGGCGAACTACCGCCGGCACTTCCGGGCCGCCGTCCAGGTCACGGCGCAGGGCATCGACTTCCACCTCGACCACCAGTACCTGAACGAGCCGGAGCTGCTGCTCAACCTCCTCTCGCACGGCCCGATCGAGAAGGGCAAGGACGTGAGCCACGGCGGCGCGGCCTACTACAACATGGCCATCGACGGCGCGGGGCTCGCCGTCGTCGCCGACAGCTTCGGCGCGCTGGAGGAGCGCGTCGCGCAGGAGAAGGCCCTGACGTTCGCCGAAGTCAAGGCCGCCGTCGCGGCGAACTTCGCGGGCGAGGACGGCGAACGCATCCGCCAGCTGCTCGACGCCTCCGGACGCTACGGACATGGCGGCACGGCGGCCGACCGCTGGGCGGTGCGCCTGACGGAGATCCTGAACGAGGAAATCGCCGGGCACACGACGCCGCACGGCTTCAAGCTGATCCCCGGCTGGTTCACGTGGGCGGACACGATCCGCTTCGGCAAGGCCGTCGGCGCGACGCCGAACGGGCGCAAGGCGGGCGAGCCGATCTCCCACGGGGCGAATCCGCTCCCCGGCTTCCGCAAGGACGGCGCGCTCACCGCGATGGCGCGCGCCGTCGCCTCGGTGCAGCCCGGCTGGGGCAACACCGCGCCGTGGCAGCTGGAGGTCGACATCGGCCTCGCGGACGACCCCGGCGCCGTGGACAAGCTCATGGCGCTCCTCGACGGGCACTTCGCGCTCGGCGGCACGCTCGTGAACATCAACGTCGTCGATGCCGAGAAGATCCGCGCCGCCCACAGGGACCCGTCGAAGTATCCCGACCTGATCGTGCGCGTGACGGGCTTCACCGCCTACTTCAACTCGCTTTCGCCCGCGTTCCGCGAACTCGTCGTGAAACGCCTCGTCAAGGAGACCATCTGACCATGCTTCTGAACGGACTCGACTGGACGGTCATCGCCGCGTTCTTCGCGGTTCTGGCGCTCATCCCGACCGTCGCCGCACGGTGCGCGAAGAGGACGGCGAACGACTTCTTCACCTCCGGGAAGTCCATGCCGTGGTGGCTCATCGGCTTCTCGATGGTCGCCGCGACGACGGCGACGGACAGCGCGAACTTCTTCACCGAGGTCATCCGCCGCGACGGCATGGGCGGCAACTGGATCATGTGGGCGTTCATCCTGACGGGGCTCCTCACGGTCTTCGTCTACGCGAAGCTCTGGGTCAGGTCGGGCGTGACGACGGACATCGAGTTCTACGAGCTGCGCTATTCGGGGAAGCCCGCCGCGTTCCTGCGCGCGTTCCGCACGCTCTACCTCGGCGTCGTCTTCAACGTGCTCGTGCTCGGCAACGTCATCCTCGCGGCGGTCAAGATCGGCGTCGTCCTCTTCGGCATCGAGCCGTCGACCATCTACCGGGTCACGGTCGTCGCCTCGGTCGTCTACACGTTCTTCGGCGGCATTCGCGGCGTTATCTGGACGGACTTCTTCCTCTTCCTCGTCATCATGGCAGGCGCGGTCGCGGCGATGGTCTACGGCCTCAGGCTGCCAGAAGTCGGCGGGATGGCGGGCATCGTCTCGAACCCCGAGACGGCGTGGCGGCTGTCGATCCTGCCGGACTTCTCGTCGTGGGACACGCTGCTCGTCATGTTCGTCCTGCCGCTCGCCGTGCAGTGGTGGAACGTGTGGAAGGCGGGCAGCGAGCCGGGCGGTGGCGGCTACATCGTCCAGCGCATGCTGACGGCGAGGTCGGCGACGCACGCCCTCGGCGGCACGCTCTTCTTCAACGTCCTCAACTGGGTGATCCGTCCGTGGCCGTGGTACATCGTCGGTCTCTGCTCGGTGCTCGTCTACCCGGACCTCGCGTCGATCCAGACGGCATTCCCGAAGGTCGATCCGTCGCTCATCCACGGCGACATGGCGTATCCGGCGATGCTGACGAAGGTGCCGAACGGCTGGCTCGGCCTCGTCGCCGCGTCGATGATGGGCGCGCTCTTCTCGACAGTCGCGGCGCACCTCAACCTCGGCAGCGCCTACGTGGTGAACGACTTCTGGAAGCGTTTCGTGCGGCCGTCGGCGGGCGACCGCGAGCTCATCTGGGTCGGGCGCGCCGCGATGCTCGCGCTGCTCCTCTTGGGCTGTGCGCTCGCGCCGCACCTGAAGAGCGCAAAGGCCGCCTTCGACCTCATGCTCCTCATCGGCGCGGGCTCGGGCGCGATCTTCCTCCTGCGCTGGTTCTGGATGCGCATCAACGCCTGGACGGAGCTGACGGGCATGTTCGTCTCGTTCGCCGTCGCGTTCGTCCTGCAGCTCGGCTTCCCGGAACTCGTGTCGTGGCAGAAGATGCTGATCACGATCGCCGTCACGTCCGCGAGCTGGCTCGCCGTCACGTTCCTGACGCCGCCGACGGACGCGGCGACGGCGGCGCGGTTCAAGGCGGCGGTGCGCGCGGACGGGCGCGACGTCGGCAAGGGGCTCGTCCTGACGGCCGTCGCGTCGTTCGCGCTCTTCGACCTCATGTACATGGTGGGCGCGTGGATCTACGGCTGGTACGCGAAGGCGGCGGTCGCGACCGTCCTTGCGCTCGGGGCGTCCGTCTTCGTCGCAAGGGGCGTCCGAGGACGCTGAGACGGGCATGGGCATCGTCTTCGACATCAAGCGCGGCAGCGTGAAGGACGGCCCCGGCCTCCGCACGAGCGTCTTCCTGAAGGGCTGTCCGCTGCGCTGCGCCTGGTGCCACAACCCCGAGTCCCAGGCGGCCGCGCCGCAGCGGGCCGTGACGACGGGCGAGGTCTGCGGACGCGAGATGTCCGTCGCCGACGTGATGGCCGACGTCCTCGCCGACCGGCCGTTCAACGGCGCGGACGGCGGCCTCACGCTCACGGGCGGCGAGCCGACGATGCAGCCGGACTTCGCCGCCGACCTGGCGGCGGCGGCGCGGGCGCAGGGCGTCTCCGTCGCGCTCGACACGTGCGGCGCGGCGCCGTGGGCGACGTTCGAGCGGCTGCTGCCGCACGTCGATCTCTTCCTCTATGAC
>URIT01000063.1 GCA_900547945.1 uncultured bacterium | reverse complement strand
GTTATCGTGTCCGCTCATACCTCCCTGTGCTGCGCTCCTATTTTTGAGAACGGCACCGAGGAGCAGAAGCGCAAGTATCTGCCTGACCTGCCGATTACGCGCGAGGTGGATCTCGTGTGCGCCGAGCGGGGCGTCGCGAACGATGAGCTGCTTGCTGCTGCGCCCGATGCCGATGTCATCATCGCCGATGCCATAAGCCCTGTTGATGTGCGGCTTATCGAAGCTATGCCGAATCTCAAGCTCATCCATTCGGAGGGGGTTGCCTTCAACGCGATCGATGTGGAGGTGGCGCGCGCTCGGGGTATTGCCGTGTGCAATTGCGCGGGCGTGAACGCGGGGACCGTCGCCGAGCAGGCTGTCATGCTCATGCTCATGTGCTTGAGGCGCGCGCTCGAAGGCGACAGGGCGGTTCGCGAGGGTCGTCAAATCGCTCTTAAGGAGCGCATGATGGTGGAGGGCTTTCGCGAGCTGGGGGATTGCACGGTCGGGTTTGTGGGCTTCGGCGCGATCGGCCAGGCGACTGCACGCTACCTTCGTCCCTGGGGTGGCAAGATGCTCTACAACAAGCGCCATCCGCTCGACGAGGGCCTCGAGAACGAGCTGGGCGTTCACTTCGCAAGTCTCGATGACCTGCTTGCCACCTGCGATATCGTAAGCCTGCACGTTCCCGTGACCGACGAGACGCGCGGCATGGTCGATGGGGCGTTCCTTGCGAAGATGCGCTCCGATGGTGTGCTTATCAACACAGCGCGCGGCGACATTATTGATCAGGAAGCGCTTGTTGCGGCGCTCGAAGAGGGAAACATCGCGGCCGCGGGGCTCGATACGCTCACGCCCGAGCCGGTGACGCTCGACAACCCCCTCGTGAACCTTTCGACCGAGGCGGCGGCGCGCGAACTCGCGGCAACGCTGGAGGCCGCGCCGACGTTCGCGTTCGACACCGAGACGACGGGCATGGACGCCCGCACGGTCGACCTGGTGGGGATGAGCTTCGCGACGGAACCGGGCCGGGCGTGGTACGTGGCCGTGCCGCCGCACGGGGGCGGGCCGGCGGAGGCGTCCTCCAACGACCTCTTCGTCCACGCCGCGCGGACGGCGGCGCGGCCCGCCGCGCGCGAGGCCGCCCGGCGTTTCGTCCAGATCTTCGCCCGCGCCTTCGCCGACCCCTCGAAGACGCTCGTCGCGCAGAACGGGAAGTACGACCGGACCGTGCTGGAGCGCTACGGCATCGTCTTCGGCTCGACGGTGCGCGACACGATGCTCGAACACTACGTGACGGACGCGGCGGCGCGGCACGGGCTGGACGCGCTCGCCCGCGAGTTCCTGCGCTACGACCCCGTCCCGATCACGCGCCTCATCGGCGAGAAGGAGCGGGGCCGCGAGCAGAAGAACATGGCCGATCTGCCGCCGGAGGCGATCTGCGACTATGCGGCGGAGGATGCGGACGTGGCGCTGCGCCTCGACGCCGTGCTGCGCCCGCGCGCGGCGGAGATGGGCGCGCTGCCCGCCCTGGAGCAGAGCGAGGAGCCGCTTGTGCCCGTCCTCGTGGAAATGGAGCGCGAGGGCGTGAAGATCGACGTCTCCGCGCTCGGGAAGTACGGCCTCGCGCTCGACCGCGAGATCACGGCGCGCGCGGCCGAGATCCTCTCGTATGGCGACCCGGGGCTCAACATCGACTCGCCGAAGCAGCTGGCGGACCTGCTCTACGTGAAGCTGGGGCTCAGGCCGAAGGGGGCGAAGAAGATGCAGGGCGGCCTCTTCTCGACGGACGAGAAGGCCCTGCAGACCGTCCTCGACGACCACCCCGTCGTCCGCAAGATCCTCGACTACCGCGCCTGCGCGAAGCTGAAGTCCACCTACGTGGACAAGCTGCCGCAGTGCATCGACCCCGCCGACGGGCGCGTCCACACGACCTTCTCGCAGTCCTTCGCCGAGACGGGCCGCCTCTCCTCCTCGGACCCCAACCTGCAGAACATCCCCGTCCGCACGGAGCGCGGCAAGCTCATCCGCGCCGCCGTCGTGCCGCGCGACGCCGGCCATCTGCTCGTCTCCGCCGACTACTCGCAGATCGAGCTGCGCATCATGGCCGCGATGAGCGGCGACGAATCCATGCTCGACGCCTTCGCGCACGGCGCCGACATCCACCGCGAGACGGCCGCGCGCGTCTACGACGTGATGCCCGCGCTCGTGACGGACGACATGCGCCGCACGTGCAAGATGGTCAACTTCGGCATCATCTACGGCATCTCCGCCTTCGGCCTCTCCCAGCGCCTCCACATCCCGCGCAAGGAGGCCGCAGGCCTCATCGACACCTACTTCAGGCTCTACCCGAAGATCCGCGCGTTCATGGATACGTCCATCGCCAAGGCGCGCGAGGCCGGCTACGCCGTCACCGCGCTCGGCCGCCGCCGCACGCTGCGCGACATCGCCTCGCGCAACGCGACGGCGCGCCAGAGCGCCGAGCGCGACGCGATCAACACGCCCATCCAGGGAACCGCCGCCGACCTCATCAAGCTCGCGATGGTGAAGGTGGACCGCGCGCTCAAGGCGGCGGGCCTGCGGGCGAAGATGATCCTCCAGATCCACGACGAACTCCTCTTCGACGTGCCGAAGGACGAGGTGGAGCAGGTCAAGGCGCTCGCGAAGCGCGAGATGGAGGGCGCGATGTCCCTCGGCGTGCCGCTGGAGGTCTCCGTGGGCGTGGGCGCCAACTGGCTGGAGGCGCACTGAGCAATCTGCAACTGTTCGTTGCAGATTGCAAAAAAGATTATTCCTGTCTCCCTTATCCCGATTTTTCGGTTTGAGCCGTGTCGTGTTGCAGAGTGGTCGAGTTGTTGCGTTTGGCCGTGGAGATCGGGAGTGTCGGGAGTGGGCGAGGTGAACCACACGCGATTCAAGCCGTACGATCATGTAATCGGTACGCGGTTTTCCTGACGTGTTCAATCAGCCTATCCGGTTCGTCTCTGCTCATCTCCCGATTCTCCCGATCTCCACGGCCAATCCCATCACGTTTCCCATTCTTCTACGGACGCGACAAGCGCGTCCCTCCCGTTTCGTACCCCTCTTAGCCCTAACCAGCACAATAATGACTTCGATGAGTTAGGGGCGCTACTGAATGCACGGAAACGGCCTTCCTCGGCCTTCGTCCGGCAATGTTCCGCACATCTGTGGTTATGCTATACTATCGCACATGGGTAAACTTGAACTGCTCGCCCCCGCCGGGGACATGACGTGCCTGCAGGCGGCGCTCGACGCCGGCGCGGACGCGGTGTACCTCGGCCTTGCGGACTTCAACATGCGCGCGCGCTCAGGCGTCAACTTCACGCGCGAAACGCTGCCCGAGGCGTCCCGGCGCTGCCGCGCGCGCGGCGTGAAGCTCTACCTTGCGCTCAACTCGATTGTCTTCGAGGGCGAACTTGCCGCCGTGGAGGGTCTGATCGTCTTCGCGAAACCCCTCGTCGACGCCTTCATCGTCGCGGACTGGGGCGTGATCGCCCTTTGCCGGAAGCACGGCGCGGCGTTCCACGTCTCCACGCAGATGAGCTGCTCCAATTCCCTCGCCGCGCGCTTCCTGAAGGAGCAGGGCGCCGCGCGCGTCGTCCTCGCCCGCGAGTGTACGCTCGGGGAGGTGCGCGAGATCGCGCGCACGGCGGGCGTCGAGGTCGAGGCGTTCGTCCACGGCGCGCAGTGCGTGGCCGAGTCGGGGCGCTGCCTCCTCTCGCACGAGGCGTACGGGTGCAGCGCGAACCGCGGCGCCTGCCACCAGCCCTGCCGCCGGCGTTTCCTCATCAAGGCCGTGGACCGCTATGTGGACAAGGACGGCAAGGCGATCCACGATGCGGACGCGGAATTCGAGGTGACGCCGCACACCGTCCTCTCCGCCAAGGACCTCTGCTCCCTGCCGTTCCTCGACCAGCTCGTCGCCTCGGGCGTCGCCTCGTTCAAGATCGAGGGCCGCGCCCGCAAGCCCGAGTACGTGTACACCGTCGTGCGCGCCTACCGCGCCGCGCTCGACGCGATCCAGGCGGGCACGTTCACGCCCGCCCTCGCCGCGCGCCTCGTCGAGGAGACGAAGGCGGTCTTCCACCGTGAGTACGGCACGGGGCTCTTCTACGGGCGTCCGGGTGCGGACCAGTACACGGACCAGGAGGATTCCCTTGCGACGACCGTGAAGCGCCACGCGGGAATCGTCCTCGACTACTTCCTCAAGGCCGGCATTGCGCAGGTGCAGATCCAGGACCACCCCCTCGCGGTTGGCGACACTGTGCAGATTCACGGCCCCACGACCGGCGTCGTGGAGGTGGCGATCGCCTCCCTCCGCCGCGACGACGCGGTGCTGGCGTCTGCGGCGCGCGGCACGTGGGCGACCTTTCCCTGTCCGCGCGTCCGCGTGGGCGACAAGGTGTTCTTCATGGAGACAAAACCGTGAGGTGGTTCGGACGGCGGATTGCCTTGTCCGGCGGACAAAACGGGGCGAAAAGGCATTGTGGCGTAGGCGACGCACGTCGCCGTCGTAGCCACATGCCTTTTCGCCTCATTCTGCGTATGCGAAGCATCTGCGTTCTTCGAGGCGTCGGTAAAAACTGAGGAACTGAAATGAACCTTTACTATTTCGGCAATTTCGCATTTTTTTCATTTGCGATGGGGGCGTGCATCGCGAGCTTCCTGAACGTCTGCATCTGGCGCCTCCCGCGCGGGGAGAGCGTGGTGAGCCCGCCGTCGCACTGCCCGAACTGCAACGCGCGGATCCGATGGTACCAGAACATCCCGATCCTGAGCTGGTGCTGCCTGCGCGGCCGCTGCGCGAACTGCCACAAACCGATCTCCATCCGCTACACGGTCGTGGAACTGCTGGGCGCGGCCCTGTTCCTGCTCGCGTACCTCCAGTGGGGGATGCCGTTCTTCCTCGGGCTGGAACCGGCGCTGGGGCTGCAGAAGCTGACGTGCCTGTGGTCCGTGCCGGTCTTCTGGCTTGTCTTCACGGGACTGATCCTCGGCTCGTTCATCGACCTCGCGCATTTCTACCTGCCGGACCGCGTGACGATCGGCGGGATGATCCTCGGCGTGCCGCTCAGCTACCTCGTCCCCGAGCTGCAGGGCGAGACGGCGCGCCTGCCCGCGCTCTGCTGGTCGCTGGGCGGACTGGCTTTCGGCTTCGTGTTCCTCTGGCTGGTCGGGTTCGTCTTCTCGAAGATCGTAAAGAAGGAGGCGTTGGGGTTTGGGGACGTGAAGCTCATCGGCGCGGTCGGGGCCTTCTTCGGGCCCTGGGCGGTCCTCTTCACGATCATCGTCTCGTCCTTCGTGGGGGCGGTGGTGGGGATGGCGCTGATTCTGCGTGGGAAGGCGAAGCTGGGGGGCTTCACGGCGGTGCCGTATGGTCCGTTCCTCGCCCTCGGCGTGGTGGCGTGGATGTTCTGGGGCCCGCGCATCCTCGACTGGTACCTGCGGCTCAACGCGGCGCGCTGAGGGGCGATGGGACCGCAGACGGATGAGATCCGCCGTCTCTTCACGCGGATTGCGGGGCGCTACGACCTCCTCAACCGGGCGCTCACGTTCGGCCTCGACCTCTCGTGGCGGCGGCGGGCCCTTGCGCTGCTGGAGGCGCCCATGCGCGTCCTCGACCTCGCGACGGGGACGGGCGACCTCGCCCTCGGCCTCGCGCGCCGCTTTCCGCGCGCCCGGGTGACGGGCCTCGACCTCACGCCCGCGATGCTGGCGATCGCCTGCCGCCGGATTGCCCGCGCGGGCTGTGCGGCGCGCGTTGCTTTCATGGAAGGGGACGCCACCCGTCTGCCGTTCGCCGACGGAGCGTTCGACACGGTGACGTGCGCGTTCGGTTTCCGAAATTTTCCCGATCCGGCGGCCGCGCTTGCGGAAACGGCCCGTGTCCTCGTCCCGGGCGGCACGCTTCTTGTCCTGGAGTTCTTCCGCCTGGAATCGCCGTTCTGCGCGTGGGCGACGGCGGGATGGCTCCGCCTCGTCGCACCGCTCCTCGCGCGCGGCACGCGCGCGGACTACGCCTATCTGCGCACATCCATTGCGCGGATGTGTTCCGCCCGCACGTTTGCGTCATGGGCGCACGACCTCGGCCTTTCCATCTCCCGCGAAGCGTTCTATCTTCCCGCCTGCCACTGCCTCAAGTTCATGAAAGAACCCGGCGGGAGGGCCGCGCTTGTCGCGGCCGCACCCGTTTGACACCCCGGCGCGCATCTCTCCCACCTGTCGGCTCGGCGCGCAATGTACCCGCGCCGCCTCGGCGCGTGGCGTCCTTTCACCCGGCTCGGCGTACGTGTCTTGCTCTCTCTCTCCTCTTACGCTCTCTCGCTTGATTTGTTCCGAACAAATCAAGCGAAGGGAAGCGACTCGACAGGAATGTGGTTGGAGCGGGCGCGCGGTTCATGCTATACTGATGGACACCATGGCCATGCGGAGAAGTTCGGCGACTGCGGTCCCCACGACATCCACGACGCGCCCGCCGAAGGAGACCGGCCTCCACGATGTCTTCCGCACGCGTTCCTATTTGAACTTCATCGACCAGGATCCGAGTAACGACGTTGCGCGAACGACTTTGTACAAGGCCCTGGAAGGGTTCGAGGAAGGACGCGAAGCCACGCGCAGCGAGATCTGGTTCGACGGTCCCGAGACGTTTGAGAAGATTCTGCTGATGCGTCGGCAACGTTGGGAGAGGGACCAGGAGGAGAGGGTACGCGACCTTCGCCAGATCGGGGGAAGGTCGCGGCGCAGGTGGATGGCGGGATGTCTGGTCCTACGAATGTCTGAAAAGTTGCAAAAGTTCGTTACGAAGGTGTCTGAAAAGTTGCAAAATGTTGTTCTTGGATATTCTTGAAAATTGCATATTGACAATATTGCGACAGAATGAATATAATTTGCATGTATTAAATTCTGGAGGCATTATGCGTGAACTGAGGCGAAAATTCTATGACGATCTCGTCAACTGGAAGCGGACACATCATCAGGAGTGTTTGCTTGTCAAGGGGGCTCGCCAAATTGGAAAGACGTATATCATCGAGAAATTTGGCCGCGAGAATTATGAAAGCCTCCTGACCTTCAATTTCATACTGGAGCCGGATGCGGCGGAACTCTTCGAGGGAAGCTTGAAGGCGGAGGACCTGTACAAGAAGATCTCGGCGTATGACGCGACGAAGCAATTGATTCCTGGCAGGACGTTGATTTTCCTGGATGAAATCCAGGAATGCGCGAATGCGCGTACGGCGCTCAAGTCCTTCGCGCTTGATGGTCGCTATGATGTCATTGCCTCCGGGTCGCTCTTGGGGGTCAAGTACAGGAACAAGCGAAGCCGTGCGAAATACGAACCCAAGTCCATTCCGGTTGGCTACGAACGTTCGGTGATGATGCATTCACTGGATTTCGAGGAGTTCCTCTGGGCGAAGGGGGTCTCGGTTGAGGCCATTGAAGTGTTGCGCGGGTATTATCGGTCACGGACGCATGTGCCGGATGTCCTGAACCGACGGTATGCCGACTATCTACGTGAATACCTCATCGTCGGTGGTATGCCGGCCGTTGTGAAGGCGTTTCTCGATAAAGGGGACTTCGGACCCGTTCAGTCCGAACAGGAAAAGATTCTGACGGCCTACATGGACGACGTCCACAAATATGCCGACACGACGGATGTCCCGAAGATCGAGGGTTGCTACCGTGCGATTCCCCGGCTTCTCGCGAAGGAGAACCGTAAGTTCAAATATGCGGAGGTCGAGAAGGGTGGAAGCGAGCGAAAATACGGCGTCTCCGTTGACTGGCTCTGTGATGCGGCACTTGCCCTCCGGGCCGAGAATGTCTCGGTGGCGGAGATTCCCCTGAACGCCCACATCAGAGAGGGATGGTTCAAGCTGTATTTCTCGGATATCGGGTTGTTGCTGGCGCTCTACGGACTGGAGACGAAGCGACTGCTCTACGCGGGTCGGTTGACCGGGAATGCGAAAGGCGGTATCTTCGAGAACTTGATTGCCTGCCTGTTGGCGCGAAAGGGTATCCCGCTGGTTTACTACAAGACGGAAAGGGGGGACCGCGAGATCGAGTTTGTCCTTGAACGCGACGGGGCCCCGATTCCCGTTGAGGTCAAGTCGTCCAATGGCGCGACGGTCTCCCTGAACGGATTCCTGGAGCGGCAGTCTGTTCCTTACGGATTGAAGTTCGTCGAGGGGAATGTCGGCGTCAGCGAGAAGAAAGTGACGCTGCCGCACTATATGGCCATGTTCCTTTGACGGCGAGCCCCTCGCCGTTCCTGTGTATTCGTTTTTTCGTCTGCGTACCGTTTACGCAGTTGTGTCCAGGTGTCTGCAAGGGTGGCAGGGGGACGCATATTTGCTATACTACGAGCAAGGATGTACGAAGAAGGGACAGAGCCGAGGCGGTTGACGCTGGTCGTGCCGGTCTACAACGCGCCCGACCTTGCACGGGCGCTCGTGGCGCGTATTCCCGAACTGGACGCGGCGGCGCGGGGGAGCGGGTTCGAGCTGGTGGAGACGATTCTCGTTGACGACGGGTCGGACGTGCGGCTGGATGCGGCGGTGCCGGGGGATGGGAAACGCCTCGTCGTCCTGCGCATCGAACCGAATCGCGGGAAGGGAGCCGCCGTCCGGCGCGGGGCGCTCGCGGCGAAGGGCGGTTGGGTGCTCATGAGCGACGTGGACCTCTCGGCCCCGTTCGCCGAGTTCGCGCGTCTCGCCCCGTATGCGGATGCGTGGATCGTTTGCGGCAGCCGCTACGGGCGCCCCGGCATGCCGCTCGTGCGGCGATTCCTTTCGCGTGCCTTCCACGCCCTTGTGCGGCTGGCGTGCGGCATGGACGTGCAGGACACGCAGTGCGGCTTCAAGCTCTTCCGCATGGACGTGATGCGCGCCGTCTTCGCGGCGCAGCGGATCGAGCGCTTCGCGTTCGACGTGGAGCTGATCCGGCGGGCCCGCGACGCGGGGGGGACGGTAAAAGAAGTTCCCGTCGCGTGGTGCGGCGGGAAGCGAAGCTCGCTGCGCGTCTTCCGGGACGCGCCGCGCATGCTGTGGGATCTGCTTAGAATCGGGCCATGTCGAGCATCGAGCCGGGACCGAACGCGCGCAGGTAGATGAAGAAGCAGACGCGGTTGTCGCAGGGCTCCTTCGAGTTGTCGATGCGCGTGTAGGAGGTCTCGTGCGCGAACAGGACGCGGTAGCCGAGACAGTCCGTGAGCAGGTCGAACCAGGCGCCCACCTCGTCAACTTCATCGCGCCGGCAGTCGTAGCGGATGTAGGGCGACCAGGCGAAGGCGTCGCAGACGTCGTGCGTGAAGCCGAGCTGGAGGACGTTCGAGAACTGGTAGTTCCAGCGGTCGTAGGCGCTGGGAAGGTAGGTCCAGAGGCGCTGGTCGCGGCCGATGTAGCTCACGTTGTAGCTGAAGGTGTCCGTGAGGCGCTGGCGGAAGGCGATGTCGGCGTAGGCGGCCTTCGAGTTCTGGCAGTCGTACTCGGCGCGGGCGAGGAGGGAGATGTCGCGCGAGGGGTTCCAGCGGATGCGCGTGCCGGGAACGACCTGATGGTGTCCGCTGCGGTTGTAGTTGCCGTCCCGGTCGTCGTTCGGGTAGCCCGCGAGGGGGTTGTCCCTGCCGTAGGGCGTCATCGTCTCGAAGGGGATGGCGGCGTAGAGGTCCCAGTCGAGCACCGTGCGCAGCAGACCGCCCTCGGTCAGCTCCTGGAACGTGTTGCGGATGCCGGGGCGCACGCCGTGCCAGTTGTAGGGAAGGCCGCGGCCCTCGAAGCCAAACTGGTCGAGCCAGTCGATGGAACGGTCGTAGCTGTCGAAGGCGTAGTAACGCTGGCGGCTGCCGGCGGAGAGATCGACGGCCTGGTAGGAGTAGTCGAGGTAGGGTTCGACGGTGTGGCGCCAGGAATCGGAGAGCCAGGCGGAGCCGCGGGCGGAGGCGGTGAAGCCAACTTCGCCGATGTGGCGGAAGAGACCGTCGCCGGAGGCCTTGAGGTAGGCGGCGTCGCGGTCGCCGCTGTCGCTCCAGTACGTGCCGCGATAGCCGACGCGCGGCACGACGGAGAGGACGTCCCAGATCTTGAAGGGCAGGGTCACGCGGTGGGCGGTATCCATGCGGAAGGCCTGGTAGTCGGCGCCGCGTCCGTTCGCGCCGATGTACGGCACGTAGCGGTACATGGGGTCGTGCGAGCCGTAGCGGGCGTAGTCGTGGTTGAGGTAGCCGGCGCGGGTTTGGGACTCGTAGTTGAGGGGGAGATCCCAGATGGGTTGGGGCGCGATGGAGAGCCAGCCCTCGGGCAGGCGGGCGGTTCCGGCGTAGAAGTCGTTGATCGGGCCCGAAACGGAGCCGCCGGCGGCCCACGAAAGCTCGCGGTGTTCATACCAGGCCTCGTTGACCGGGACGGATTCGAGGCGGTTGTCCTTGTCGAAGAAGTCCCGGTTCATGTGCGAGTCGGAGAAATAGGAGGCGGTGGCGTTGAAGGTGTCGCGCTCCGTGAAGTCGGCGGCGTGCTCGAACGTGATGCGGTAGCGTTCGCGGTCGACGTCGCTGCCCCAGTTCTGGTAGTTGCGCCGGTGGCCGCTCCAGCGGCGGTGCATGTAGCGGTCGTAGTCCTCGTCCCAGGCGTAGTACGCCTTGAGCTTGCCGTGGCCGAGGCCGGCGCGGGAGAGCTGGGCGCCGCCGTCGGCGGAGGTACCCGTCTTCTGCCCCCAGCGGAGCGTTTCGCCGAGGGCGAAGCCGTTCTTCGTGCGGTAGTCCGCATAGGTGGAGGCGCCGAGGTAGGGCGTGTTCGGCGCGGCCTCCTCCCAGAGGGCGTAGTTGTACTTCGTGAGGAGGTAGCCGCCCCAGCGCGAACGGTAGCCGGGCACGACGCGCAGGCCGTAGTCCGTGTTGATGGGCTGGTACCAGACGGGCAGCCAGAAGACGGGCATGCCCCAGTGGTAGAGCCAGACGTCCTTCGCGAGGATGGCCTGGTCCTGGATGTAGGTGAAATCGCCGCGCAGGCCCCAGTGCAGGTTGTCGAGCGCGTTCGTGCAGGTGGTCGTGAACGCATCGTCGCCGAACGAGTAGACGCCGTCGGCGGTGCGGGCGACGCGCTGCGAGAGGAAGCGGAAGGGCGCCGACACCGCCGTGACGTTGCCGGTCGCGAGCAGTTCGCCGGTGCTGCGGTTCGCGCTCATGTAGTCACCGGAGACGCGCAGGTCCCCGGCGGCGCGCGTGGTCTTCTCCCGGGGCTTCGTCTCCTCGGGGTGGAGGTATTCCAGAAACTGCGCGGATGCGGCGAACGCGGCGAACGCGGCGGCACACGTGGCGAGACGTTTCTTCATGGTCATTCCTGTTCGGTTCGATGCGGGATTTCGGGTTGCGGGATGTCCGGGTGGGGCGCGGCCTACACGGCGGGACGCGCGGCACCCGATGAGTATAGCACGCGCCCCGTTTCCGCGTCTAGGATGGAATAGCTTTCGGGGTGGCGGTGCAGCTCCGAGACGAAGGTGAGCTTCGTGTTGTGGCGGGCCTGGAGCTCGGCGAGGATCTGCGCGTCCTCCGTGCGGAGGCGCTGCATGACGGCGGGTGCGATGACGATCTTCGGCACGATGGGGCGTTTTTCGGCCTCGGCCTTGCGCAGGATCGAGGTGAGCTGGCGCTGGAGCTCGATCGAGACGGCGAGCGGGCTCTTCACGACGCCGTGGCCGTCGCAGCACGGGCATGTGCTCGACAGCATGGAGAGGATCGACTCCTCGTGGCGCTGGCGGCTCATCTCCAGGAGGCCGAGCTCGCTGATCTCCAGCACGTTCGTGCGGGCGCGGTCGCGCTTGAGGGCGTCCTTGAGCGCGCGGTAGACCTGCTTCTGGTGCTTGCGGCTCTTCATGTCGATGAGGTCGAGCACGACGAGGCCGCCGATGTTGCGAAGGCGCAGCTGGCGGGCGACCTCCTCCACGGCTTCGAGGTTGACCTCCAGGATCGCGTCCTCCTGCGAGGTCTTGCCCTTGTGGTGGCCGGTGTTGACGTCCACGGCGATCAGGGCCTCGGTCTCGTCGATCACGAGGTAGCCGCCGGACCTGAGCTTCACCTGGCGGTTGAAGGCGTCGTGCAGCTGGCGCTCCACGCCCAGGCGCTCGAAGATGTTCTCCGCGCCCTCGTAGTGGCGCACCTTGCCGCGCGCGCGGCGCGAGATGCGGCTCGTGACGTCTCGCAGCTTCTCGAAGGTCTTCTCGTCGTCGACGAGCACGGTGTCGATGTCCTCGGTGAGCCAGTCGCGCACGACGCGCTCGACGAGGTCGGGTTCCTGCCACACGCAGCAGGGGGCGCGCAGGTTCTTGACGTTGCCCTGCAGTTCGTGCCAGCTTTCGAGCAGGTTGCGCATGTCGCGCACGAACGACGTGCCCTTGGCGCCCACGCCGGCGGTGCGCACGATGAGGCCGACCTCGTCGGGGAGGAGCAGCTTGTCGAGGATCTTCTTGAGGCGCCTGCGCTCCTCGGCGTCGCCGATCTTGCGGCTCACGCCGCGCGTCTTCGTGCCGGGCATCATCACGAGGTAGCGGCCGGGGATGGAGAGGTTCGTGGTGACGCGGGGGCCCTTGGTGGAGATCGGTCCCTTCGTGACCTGCACGATGATCTCGGAGCCGGGCTTGAACTTCTCGTGGATCTCCTCGGTGGTGAGGCGCGGGGCCTTGCCGCGCCGGCGGCCCTTGCCGCCCTTTCCGCCCTTGCCGCCTTTCGCGTTGTCGGCTTCGCCGTCATCAACCTCGTCCAGGAAGGCGTCGACGTCGGGCTGCATGTCCCAGTAGTGGAGGAAGGCGTTCTTCTTGAGGCCGATGTCGACGAACGCGGCCTGCAGGTCGTCCTGCAGGTTCTGGATGCGCCCCTTGAAGACGCAGCCCACCAGGCGTTCGTCCTCAGGGTGCTCGACCATGTACTCCTCCAGACGTCCGTTCTCCAGCACCGCGACGCGCGTTTCGAGCTTTTCGACGTTCACGATGATCTCGCGTTTGACCTTGTTCCCCTTGAGCCAGTTCCTGACCGTGCTCACGACTGTTTGAATGACCGACATGCTTTCTCCTTCTTTTGAATGAATGAAATGATTTCCAAAAATGCTTTTGCCTTCAACGACTCCGTTAAAACGCAGATCGCCTGCGCGATACGCAGATCTGGGCAAGGACCGATGTGGCTACGACGGCCCCTGCGGGGCCTACGCCACAATCGGTTCTTTCCCAATTGGCATTGGTCATCGGACCATCGTCAAATCTGGTCGAAAAGGCATTGTGGCGTAGGCGACGAAGTCGCCGTCGTAGCCACATGCCTTTTCGAGCCATTCTGCGTATGCGAAGCATCTGCGTTCCCTCTAAAATTCCGAAAGACTTAAACTTAACCACTTAATCACTTAACCACTTAATCACTTAATCACTTAACTACTTAACCACTTAATCACTTAACTACTTAACCACTTAATTCCCCTACTCCTCCTCCCGGTGGACGGCGACGCTCTGCACGACGCCGAGCGCCGCGAGGAGGGTGACGAGGAACGAGCGGCCCGCGCTGATGAACGGGAGCGGGAGCCCCGTGATGGGCATGAGGCCGATCGACATCGCCACGTTGACGTACAGATGGCAGAAGACGAGCGTCGTGGTGCCCACGGCGACGAGCCGCCCCCGGTCGTCGGTCGCCCGGAACGCGATGCGCGCGCCCGTGAGCAGCACGCCGAGGAAGAGCGCGAGCATCGTGAGCGTGCCCCGGAAGCCGGACTCCTCCGCGAGGACGGCGAAGATGAAGTCGTTCATGGAGACGGAGGGCGGCAGGTAGCCGAGCGTTTTCTGTGAGCCCTTCCTGAGGCCCTTGCCCCAGACGGACCCCGAGCCGATGGAGATCTGCGCCTGGCGCAGGTTGTAGCCGGCCCCCCGCAGGTCGCGGTCCGGGAAGAGGAAGACGCGCAGCCGCTTGAGCTGGTGCGCGCGGAGGGGAAGGTAGGCGTAGATCTGCGCCCGGCGCGCCGGGTCGGGCGTCTGCTCGGCGATGAACACGGTGCCGAGCACGGTGCCGGCGGCGAGCAGACCCACGAGGAGGAGCGCGACGAGCCCCTTCGTCCAGACGCGCGCCGCGAGGAGCATCGCGGTGCCGGCGGGCACGAGGACGAGCGCGGTGCCGAGGTCGGGTTCCTTGAGGATCAGGAGGGCCGGGACGCCAAGCACGAGCGCGCCCGCGAGGAACCTCTTGAAGGACTCCCGTCCGGATCGCCCGAAGAGGTGCGCGACGAAAAGAATGACCGCGAGCTTCGAGATCTCGCTGGGCTGGAAGAACCAGAGCCAGCGGCGTCCGCCGTAGATTTCCGCACCGAAGAGGAGGACGGCGACGAGCAGCACGAGCGCGCCGACGTAGGCGGGCGTCGCGAACACGTCCAGCAGCCTGCGGTAGTCCACGAGCGCGAACGCGAAGTAGAGCGCGAGCCCGAACGCGGCGGTGACGGCGTGCGTGATCCAGATGGACTGGAACACGCCCTGCCGGGCGCTGCCCGCGCTCCAGATGAACACGGTGCCCATCACGACGAGCGCGAGGATGCAGCCCGTCAGCACCCAGTCCATGCGCTTGAGCTTTTCCAGAAGGGCGTTCATGCCGGCCTAGTCCCTCCCCTCGATGCCCGCGCGCATGCGCGTGCGCCCCGTGATCTCGGTTTCGCCGAAGATGGCCGCGAGGACGTTGTGGACGCGCGGCGCGACGGTCTTGCCGCCGGACTCCCCGCGCTCGACGATCATCGCGAGCGCCACCGTGGGGTTCTCGAACGGCGCGAAGGCGATGATCCACGTGTTCTTGCGCTTCGTGGCGCCGCGCCCGATCTCGGCCGTGCCCGTCTTGCCGGCGCAGCTCACGTTCAGGCGGTGGCGGATGCGCCGCCCGGTGTCCGCCGCCGTCTCGCCCCGGACGAGGATGTTCCGCCCCGTGCCGGTCTCCACCACGTCCCGCATGCCGTCGCGGACGAGCGCGATGGCGTCCTTCGCGTAGGGGATCGTGCGGACGGGCGCGGGGCGGCGCCGGCCGGACGCGGGCACGTGGAGGTAGGGCCGGTAGACCGTCCCCCCGTTCGCGAGCGTCGCCGCCACCACGGCCATCTGGAGCGGCGTCACGAGCAGCATGCCCTGCCCGATGCACATCTGGCAGGTGTCGCCCGGATACCACGGCAGACCGTACCAGCGGCGCTTCCAGGCGTCGTCGGGCACGACGCCCGCCACCTCGCCGCCGAGGTCGATGCCCGTCGCCCGCCCGAGGCCGAACGCGCGCGCGGCGGTGATGACGGCGTTCGAGCCGACGGCCGTGCCGAGGTTGCAGAAGAAGGTGTTGCAGCTCTGCTCCAGGGCCATGCGCACGTTCACCGGGCCGTGCCCGTAGCGGTCCCAGCAGTGGAGGCGCAGGTTGCCGAGGCGGTAGACGCCCTGGCAGTCGTACTCGTCCTCGGGCATCCACCCCGTCGCGAGCCCGGCGAGGGCCGTGATGGGCTTGAAGGTGGAGCCGGGGGCGTAGGCCTCCGCGATGGCGCGGTTCTGCCCGCGCTTCGCGGGGGCGTTCGTGAGCGAGGCGTAGACGGCGGCGGAGAGGCGCGGGATGCAGGCGTTCGGGTTGAAGGTGGGGGCGCTCGCGAGGGCGAGGACGGCGCCGTCGCGCGGGTCGAGGACGACGGCCGCGCCGGTGACGCCGCGCAGTTCGCGCTCCACGGCGAACTGGATCTCGGCGTCGAGCGTGAGCGTGAGGTCGAGGCCGTTGACCGGGGCGACGTCGCCGTCGGCGGCCGCGTCGGAGAGGAGCGCGCGGCGCGTCTCCGAGATGCCGAAGCCGCGTGCGTCCACGAGCACGCGCCGCTCGCCGGTGGCGCTCGCGAGGTAGCTGTTGTAGAAGCTCTCCACGCCCTCGCGCCCGCGCATCTCCTTCTCGCTGTAGTAGACGGGATCGTCCCCGGCGCCCTCGGGGTCGCCGCGCCCCGTGTAGCCCAGCACGTGGGCGGCGAGTTCGCCGTAGGGGTAGACGCGCGCGGCGTCGGTGAAGTCCTCGAAGCCGGGGTAGTCCTGGGCGTGCTCGCAGAAGCGGGCGAACGCCTCCTCGTCCAGGTCCGTCCAGACGGTGAGGGGGACGGCGCTCGCGGTCCGCACGTGGCGGACGATCTGCGCGGCGGAGACCTGGCGCGGGCGCCGGATCAGGTCCGCCAGGCGGTCCAGGCTCGCCTCCACGGCGGCGACGGTGTTGCTGACGGCGCCGCGCCGCTGGAAGGACTGGAGGTCGCAGCGGATGCCGAGGCTGGCGCGGCTTTCGGCGAGCACGCGGCCGCGCCGGTCGAGGATGCGGCCGCGCAGGCCCGGCACGCGCACGCGGCGGGTGGCCTGGATGGTCTGCTCCTCCTTGAAGTCCGCCACGTTCAGCACCTGCAGGCGGAAGAGCGAGATGGCGAGCACGAGTTCGCCGAAGACGAAGACGGCCGCGAGCGCCAGCACAAACCAGGGCGAGGTCTTCACGCGGACCTCCCTTCGGCCTCGGGGCCGTCGAAGCCCACGAGCCGTTCGACGAACGGCAGGAGGGCGAAGACGAGGGCCCCCGTGGGCGCGGCGGGCAGGGCGCTCGCGAAGAACCGCACGAGGGGCGCGGGGTCGTCGCCCGCGACGCCCCAGACGGAAAGCCAGATCTCGTGGAGCGGCGCCGCCGCCATCACGGCCACGAGGCCGAGCGCCGCCGGCGACCAGGCGCACACCAGGGTGCGCAGGCAGCGGGCGGCGACGCCCGCGAGGAGGAAGAAGCCCGTCGCGCAGCCGAGGGGGAATTCGCTGAGGGCGTCCTCGAAGGCCCCGGCCACGAGCGCCGCACAGATCCAGCGCAGGGCGAGGGGGGGACTGTCGCCGGCGGCCCGGTCGCGCGGCGCGGGCGACGCCTCGGCGAACGCGCCGTGGAGGGCGAACGCGAGGAGCAGGGGGGCCTTGGTGCCGCCGAAGGCGGGCAGCATGTCCTGCAGCGCGGCCGCGAGCGTCGTGCAGAGGAGGATGAGGAGAATCTGGACGGCCCTAGTCTTCACGGCGAATGAACACGTTCTCCAGCGCGGGGAAGTCGACGGCCGGCAACACGTCCCCCTCGCGTTCGAGTTCCATCTCGCCCTCGTCCTGTTCGTCCACCAGGAAGCCGACCGTCAGCCCGCGCGGGAAGATCCCGCCCAGGCCGTTCGTGATGATGCGGGCGCGCGCGGGCAGCTTGGGCCGCCGTTTCAGGTGGCGCACGCGGAGAGGATTGATGACGTAGAGGATGGACGTGGCGGCTTCCGGGCGCACCGCATGGACGCCGCCGCCTTCGAGGATGCCGCGCACGGCGCCGAGCGCCGGGTCGCCCGTCTCGACGTCGCAGGCGACCTTCACGGAGGGGCTGGTGATGAGGCGCACGTCGGCCGTGCGGGGCGAAACCTGCTCCACCCGCCCCACAAGGCCCTCGGGCACGGCGACGGCGGCGTTGGTCGTCACGCCGTCCGCGCGGCCGCGCCCCACGCGGATGAGGCCCCGCACGCCGGCGGCG
>URIT01000062.1 GCA_900547945.1 uncultured bacterium | reverse complement strand
CGGCGCAGCTGCCGGGGCGGACGGTCCGCGCGCGCCTGGAGGCCGACCTCTACCAGCTCGGCCTCGGCCCGACCGTGACGTGGCGCGTCTGCCCGTGGCTGGACGCCTACGCGGGCGCGGCGGCGCTCTGCAACCTCGCCGCGCTCGACTTCGAGGCGGGGACGTCCCGCGCGTCCGAGACGGCGTGCCTCTTCGGCCTCGCGGCCGAGGTGGGCCTGGTGGCCAACCTGACGGAGAACCTCGGGGCCTTCGCGGAGGTCGGCTACGAGTGGATCGACGAGGGACGCCTCTCGGCGGGCGGTCTGCGGGCGGAGGCCGACTTCTCGTCCCTCGTCGTCTCGGCCGGCCTGCGCCTGAGCTTCTGAGGACATGAACCCGCGCCGCGCGCCAACCGTCCTCGTCTTCCACACGTCGTTCCGTTCGTCGTGGAACGAGATGCAGGATGGTCTGCACCGATACGCGCATGCGCGGAAGTGGAACGTCTTCGTCGCCGAGCACGAACTGGACCGAAAGACTATTGAGGATCTGCTCGCGTTCTGGCGTCCCGGCGGCGTGATCGTCGAGGGCGCGATGGACGAAAAGGGCGTGTTCCTCTCGGATGTCTTCGGCGCGACGCCCGTCGTCTACCTCGTCTGCGACCCGGCGCGCCGGATGCCGGGCGCCCTATGCGTCAACCACGACTCGATGTCGCTCGGGCGCGTCGCGGCGCGCGAGTTCCTGTCGCTCGGCCTTGCGTCGTTCGCCTACTTCGGCTTCGCCAACATCTTCTGGAGCGAGGAGCGGGAACGGAGTTTCCGCGCGGCGCTGCGGTTGACGGGGCAGGGCGTGCAGACGTTTGCGCGTCCGTTCTGGCAGGCGGATCGCGGGAGCCTGGCGGACGGCTTCACCCGTGCGTTCGGGGACTGGTTGCGGGCGCTGCCGAAGCCGTGCGGGCTCCTGGCGGCCAATGACCAGCTTGCGGCGGAGGTGATCGGCATGGGCCATGCGCTCGACATCAAGATACCGACCGAACTGGCGGTGCTGGGCATCGACAACGACGAGACCCTGTGCGAGCATGTTTCGCCGACGCTGTCGAGCATCCGCCCGAACTTCGAGGCGGCGGGGTTCTTGGCGGCCCGTCTATTGGGGGAGCGCCTGGCATGCCGTGGTCCGTTCACAGACGATGCACAGCGGTTCTTTGCGGCGGAGGACGTCGTGCGGCGCCAGTCCACGCGGCGGTTGCCGCGTGCCAACGCCGCTGTCTCGAAGGCGGTGGAGATCGTCCGGCTTCGCGCCTGCGACGGACTGAAGCCGCGCGATGTCTTCGCCGAACTCGGCTGTTCGCGTCGGCTTGCGGAATTGCGCTTCCGCGAACTGACGGGCCGCTCCGTCCAGGAGGAGATCCTGCACGTGCGGTTGGAGCGCGTGAAGGAACTCCTGGCCCGCCCCGGCGTGCCGCTCGAATCGATTGCGGTGCGCTGCGGCTGGAAGTCGTCCGCGCAGCTGCGCGTCTTCTTCAAGTCCGTCGAGGGCCAGTCTCTGCGCGCGTGGCGCGCCGCGCGGTCGCCAGAACTGGCGGTTTGACTTTGTGCCGCACGACGCTTCGACGGCCTGCGAGATCGCCGAGAAGGGCATTACCCACGTGGGCGCGGCCCTGCGCGCGGCGTTCGCGATGATCCCCTACGAGTGGATCTGCAAGGACGAGGCGGAGGCGAAGCGCTACTTCCTCCTCTTCTGCAAGTTCATGAAGGCGGACATCTCGGGCGAGCGCCAGAGCGCACGCGGGCGCGCGGACGCGGTGCTGAAGACGCCGGCGGCGGTCTACGTCTTCGAGTTCAAGCACGGGAAGTCGGCGGCGGAGGCCGTCCGACAGGCGCGGACGAAGGACTACGGCGGGCCGGACGCCGCCGGGGGCCGTCCCGTCTACCTCGTCGGCGTCAACTACAACCCGGAAACGCGCACGATCGACGAACCGCTCGTCGAGCCGCTGTGAAATCTGTTTGAATGGGGGAAATCCTTCTGAGCGATGACTGACGAATGGACAAAACCGTGCGTAAAGTAGACGAATATCGTTGCGCAAAATAGACGAAATCGATTGACGTGTGGAAACGGGCCGTGCTAGAATCAATCTTGTCTTGAAACCGAAGAGTTCAGAAAGGTTGATCATGAGCGTAAAGTCCCTTTTCCAGGCGTGTGCGGGCGTGGCGGTTGCGCTGATGGGCGCGCGGCTTCCGGCGGCCACGCGGGTCGTCGACAAGTTCCACGGACCGTACTACACGATCCAGGCGGCCGTTGAGGCGGCGGAGGCGGGCGAGACCGTCTTCGTTCGAAACGGAATCCATGACGTAGGTGGCGCGCTCGACGGTTTCTCGACGCCGATGTCGAACCGCGTCTACCTCGCGAAGTCCCTCACGATTGTCGGCGAGTCGAAGGAAGGCGCGATCATCAAGGGTGCGCACGCGACGGAAGAGGTTGACGACAAGGGCCTCGGGTGCGGCGCGAACGCCGTGCGCTGTCTCGGCATCAACGCGGACAACGTCGTCGTCTCGAACCTCACGTTCACGGGTGGCGCGACGCACAACACGACCGCCGGAAACGACAAGGAGGAGAACAACGGCGGGGGCGTCTACGTGGCGAACGGGAGGACGGGCGTCGTTCTGGTGGACTGCATCGTCTCCAACAACGTCGCCCGGCGAGCGGGCGCGCTCCGTTACGGAAACGACGGTGTGGTCAACCACGGGAACTGCCTTCTCGTGCGCACATGGGTACATGACAACAAGGCGGTTGAACGTGACCCCGCCGTACGGGGCTGCCTCGCCGCACATTGCCTCTTCACGCGCCATTACAGCAGCGCGACGATGACCTACGCGGCGACATTCGTGAACTGCACGTTCGCGGACGGCTTCGGACGCAACCACAGCGGCAGCGTGAACGTGCGGGGCTACAACTGCCTCTTTGCCGACACGTGGTTCAAGGATGACGGCAAGGCCCAGTGGTTCAACTGCGCGTTCAACAAGCAGGACGCCACCACGACCTCGACGACGAACGCGGCCTGTGTCTTCAATCCCGGCTATGACCTCTTCATGGCGCCGCCGCTTGTCGATTACCGCCTCCACGACGGTGCGACGGTCGTCATCGGGAAGGGCAATGCCACCTATCTGGAACAGGTCCCCGAGGCGTACCGCACGACGGACTTCTACGGTCATGCGGTGGATACGGCCTCCGTGAGCCTCGGCTGTGCGCAGGAGGTTGTCACGCCAACCGGCGGCACGATCACCTTTGCGGGTAAGGGCGGCATGACGCTCGCGGAGAACGCCGTTGGCAGTTCTGGCACGCAGCTCGACGGTGGACTTTACTTCTTCAACGGCTTTGCGCTTGCCGCTTCGAAGCGGCTGGGCTACATCCGCACGCTGGAGGGCCGTACGGTCGTCTCGGTCACGCACGATGCGTCCGTCGCGACGGACACGGCACGGCAGAAGGGCCTCCATTCGTTTACGGCTTCGGGTGCGGACACGATGCGCCGCTATGCGAACGCGGACGGGACGTTCGTTTTCGTGGCGCCAACCGTCGGCAAGGCGCTGACGCTCGCGCCGAACTTCAACGCGGCCGTCCTCCACGTGGACCGCGCCGCGACCGCCGCCGCGCCGGACGGGACGGAGACGGCGCCGTATGCGAGCCTCCAGACGGCACTGGAGGCCGTGCCGTCGGGCACGTTTGCGACCGTGTACGTGAAGGCGGGCGTCTACGACAACGGGACGATGACGCAGACGAAACAGTTCGGAAACATCAACACCCCGGCGTACACGCACAAGGCGCGCGCCGTCGTGCCGGAGAACGTGTCGGTCGTCGGCGCGGGGGCGGAAACGACCTTCATCGTCGGCGCGGACGATCCGTCGGCGGATGCGGCGGACAAGGGATGCGGTCCGAACGCCGTCCGCTGCGTCGCGTTGGCGAAGGGGGCGCGGCTGTCGGGCTTCACGCTGACGGGCGGGCGCACGGACGTCGGCACGACGATGCTCAACAACGGAGACGACTTCCATGGCGGCGGTGTGCTGGCCGAATTCGGCACGGTCGAGACGTTGGCGACCGTGACCGACTGCGTGATCTCGAACTGCGTCGCGCGGCGCGGCGGCGGGGGCTTCCACGGCGGCTACAACCGTGTCAGCTTCCTCGACAACAGCGTCCTTCAGGGCGGCAACGGGCCGGCCGTGCGCGGAAACGGCGCGGGCAACTGCTTCCTCGCGAATTGCGTGATCGACCGCAACGAGGGCTACGCGACGGTCTACTATCCGACGCTGCTGAACTGCACGTTCGGCGCCGACAACACGCAGAACGGCAACAAGGACGGCATGGTCCTCATCGCCGATTCCGGTGACATCCGCAATTGCCTCTTTCTCGGCAAAAATTCGGCCATCGGCAAGACGAACGCGGCGGGCGAGGTCACGGCGACGCGCTTCTATGACTGCGTCTTCTCGCCGCAGATGAAGGCGTATCTGGACAAGCAGAACGCCAAGACGGACGGAAACAAGGTCTTCGTCGATGTGAGCTGCACGGCGACGACGGAGCTGGCGGTGGCGGACGACCTCACGCCCGTCATCGGCGCGAACGCGGCGGTCGATGCGGCCAACGCCGACGGCTACGACGCGGCGACGTGGGGCGAGATGGACGTCCACGGGAATCCGCGCCGCGTGAACGGGCGGCGGCTCGACGTCGGCGCCGTGGAAGCTGACTGGAAGGCGGCCTATTCGGCGAAACTGGGACGCTACGTCACGGTGACGGCGGCGGATCCCGAGGTGGAGCTGGTCGCGGACGGCGTTTCGCTTCCGGCGGGGGCGTCGCTCGCGGCGACGTTTGGGTTCGCGGGCCGCGCGAACAACACATACGTCTTGAAAGCGGCGGTGGCGGGCAACGCCTGTGCGGTGACACGGGACGGTGAACCGGCCGTCGCGTTGAAGGCGGGCGTGAGCGAGACGTGGTACAAGGTTGGCGCGACGGGCCTTTCGGAGTTCGCCTTCACGTCCGATGCGCTCGGGGCGACGCTGCTTTCGTCCCTCCAGCCGGGCGCGGGGTCGCTCTTCATACTGCGGTAGGTGCAGGGAGGGAAGATGCTGCGCGTGAGGATTCTTGTTTCCGTTGTCCTGTTGGTGGCGGGTGCAGTGTGGGGAACGGTGCCGGCGGGAAACGAGAGCGAACGCGCCGACGTTGTTCGTCCCGTACCGTTCGCGCGCGCGTTCACGGTCGCGGGCGCGACGAACGCGACGGTCGGAACCTTCGCCGTGCCGCCGGAGTCGGATCTTCGTCCGTGGCGCGTGCGCTACTCGTTCCGCTACCGCACGGCGGGCTTTGCGGGCGAGGGGCTGCGGCTCGTCACACAGGCCGTATTCGACGGCGGTGCGCGGTTCGACAACCTCACGCCGACCGTCCGCAACCTGAACTGGGATGCGGGGACGACCTACCGCTGCGGTGCGTCTGAAGACTGGAAGAAGGTCGATCTCGACGTCGACTTCAAGAACGCGCTGCCACCGGAGGTGCGCGTCGTGTGCGAGGGGCTGGTCGCGACGGGGCGCGTCGAATTCGCCGATTTTGCGGTCGCGCTCGTCCTGAAGCCGCGTCATCGGCTCACGGGCGGCGAGTTTCCGCTCGAAGGCGGGAACGTGCTGAAGCACGTCTTCTTCGCCGAGACGGGAACCGTCCATGTCGCGCTCGCCGATCCGGCGCATGTCGTCCGCGCGGCCGTGCGCGTGCGCGATGCCGAGGGTCGGCCCGTCGGCGAGACGCGCGCGCTCGCCGCCGTCGATGCGGTGACGCTCGCGGGACGCGGTTTCTACACGCTGGAGGTCGCCGCGTGCTACGCGGACGGCACGAAGGTGACGACGACGGGTTCCGCCGCCGTCCTCGGGCCCAGGCTCACCGCCGCGCAGACGGCGAGCTCGCGCTTCGGCGCGATGATCGTCAACGGCGGCGCGGGGGCGTTCACGCGCGCGCTCGGCAGCCGCTGGGACTGGCGGTTCTTCTTCCACGGCAGGGACAATGCCGCGTTCGTCGGCCCACAGTTCGGCGACGGGGCGATCTACGCGGGCCACCAGTCGCCGATCTACCCCGAGGCGATGGACCCGGCGCACGTCGGGAAAGGCGGCATGTGGTCGGCGAAGGACTGGGACGTCCAGCGCGCATTGACGCGGGCGTTCCTGGAGAAGAACCCCTGTTTCGCGGGCCGCCGCCTCTGCCTCGTCAACGAGCCGGACTTCAAGTGGCGCGGCACGATCGTCGAAATGGTGCGCGCCCACCGCGTCTTCGCCGAGGAAGTCCACCGCCTCTACCCGACGTGCGAAGTGCAGGGTCCCGCGTGCAGCCGCGTGAAGCCGGAGTACCTGCGCGCGCTGGGGAAGGAGGGATTCTTCGACTGTATCGACGCCGTCAACATCCATGCCTACGTGGACGGCACGAAGCCGGAGGGCGCGTTCCGCACGAAGCTGCGCGAGGGCATGGACGTCATCCGCCGCGAGTTCGCGTGCGCGAAGCCCGTCTACGTCACCGAGTTCGGCTGGACGACGGAGAACGGCACGTGGCAGGAGCCGGTGAGCGAGCTCACCCAGGCGCGCTACCTGACGCGCGCGTGTACGTTCATCGCCGCCGAGGACATCCGCGCGGCGGTCTGGTTCTGCGACTTCTACGTCGCGCGCAACTACGGCGAGGGCGGGTTCTCGATGCTGCGGCTCGGCAACGACGGCATCTCGCCGAAGCCGGCGGTTGCCGCGTTCGCGACGCTCGCGCGCAACCTGTCGAGCGTGCAGGGTCGGATGTGCGCGCAGATGATCGGCCCGGAGACGTGGCTCGCGACTGGACGCCGCGCGGACGGCTCGGCCGTCACGCTCGTCTGGACGCGCACGGGCGTTCGGGAGATTCCGCTGCCGGTGCGCACCGTGCGGGCGGAGAACTTCCTGGGCACGCCGGTTGCGCTGGGTGGCACGACGCTGCGCGTCTCCGAATCGCCGGTCTACCTCTTCGGCGACGAGACGTTCTCGGGGCCCGCGTGGGTCGCGCCGCCGGTGGACGAGGCAAAGCCGGTCGTCGTCGCGCCGGACGAATATCCGCTGGGACTTACTGGCACGGGCTGGAAGTGCCGCGACAACCTCCAGACGCCCGTCCTTCCCGACCGCTGCTGGACGGGCGCGACGAACCGTCTTCCGCGCGTGCGTGTCGCCTATTCGTCCGAGGGGCTGGTCTTCAACGTCGAGGTGGATGACCCGAAGCACGAGCAGCCGTATGCGCAGGAGCGGCTTATGGAGGGCGATTCGGTCACGGTCGCGGTCGATGTCGACCGGGGGCTGGACTGGCAGCCGAACGCGCACATGACGAGCTTCAAGGGGCATCGCGCGTTCGAGTACACGGTCGCCTTGCGGGACGACGGTAAGCGGGAGGCCTGGCGGCGCAACGCCTGGGACTTCGACATCCGTCCGAACGCGCCGGTCGTCGTCTTCAACGGCGTCACGCGCGTGGGCGCGGACAAGACGCGCTACATGATCTGGCTCACGTGGCCGCGCCTGGGGATGGACGGCCCGCCGCCGCCCGGCACGAAGTTCGGCATCGCCGTCTCGGTGAGCGACTTGACGGATGGGAAGCGGAAGACGCACGACCTCTTCGGCGGCATCACCGGCACGCCCGACCCGACGAAGTACGGCACGTTCGTCTGCGAAGGGAAGTGATAACCGGGGAAAGAAAATAAAATGAAAATGAGAATCGTGTGCGGAATGATCTTCACGGCGAGTGCTGTGTTGGCAGTGCCGCTGACGACGCCGTGGGGCGAGAAGGTGACGAGCGCAAACGCCTGGCGCGACTATCCGCGTCCCCAGCTTGTGCGCGATGGCTGGACGTGCCTGAACGGCGACTGGGACTACGCCGTGACGAGCGTCACGAACACGCCGGGGCGTCCGACGGCCTGGGACGGCAGGATCCGCGTGCCGTTCGCGATAGAGTCCGCGCTCTCCGGCGTCGGGCGGCTCCTGAAGCCCGACGAGTTCCTCTGGTACACGCGCACGATCGCCTGCCGGAAGTGTCCCGGCGAGCGCGTCCTCCTGCACTTCGGCGCGGTCGACTTCCGCGCGCAGGTCTTCGTCGGACACCGCGAGGTGACGGACGTGCCGCACGAGGGCGGGCAGAGCCCGTTCACGCTCGACGTCACGGACTACGTCGCGGACGGGGAGAATGAGCTGACGGTCTGCGTGTGGGACCCGACGGAGGATTTCGTGAACGCGCGCGGCAAGCAGAGCTTCGAGCCGAAGGGCTGCTTCTACACGCGCGTGTCGGGGATCTGGCAGACGGTGTGGATGGAGAACGTGCCCGAGACCTACGTCGCGGGCTACACGGTCGCGACCGACATCGACAAGGGGACGGTGACGCTCGCGTTCGACGTCCGCAGCCCCAAGTTCGCGAAGCCGGAGGTGACGGTCGAGGTCGCCGGGGTGAGGGCGACGACGGCGAACGGCGAGGTGACGGTCGCGCTGCCCTCGCCCGTCCGTCTGTGGTCACCGGACGCGCCGAACCTCTACGACTTCACGGCCGCATGCGGCGCGGACACGGTGCGGGGCTACTTCGGGATGCGCAAGATCGAGATGCGCCGCGACGCGAAGGGCGTCCTGCGCTTCTTCCTCAACGGCGAGCCGGTCTTCCTGATGGGCACGCTCGACCAGGGCTGGTGGCCGGACGGACTCCTCACGCCGCCGAGCGAAGAGGCGATGGCGTTCGACATCCGGACGCTGAAGGACCTCGGCTTCAACATGATGCGCAAACACATCAAGGTCGAGCCGGCGCGCTACTACTACCTCTGCGACAAGATGGGGCTGATGGTCGTGCAGGACCTGCCGAGCGCGAACGGCGACGAGCGTTCGCCGTTCAAGGCGAAGACGGTGGCTGGCTACGGCCTCCAGCGACGCGAGCTGAAGGCGATGATGGACGCCCTGCAGACGTTCCCCTCGATCGTGATGTGGGTGCCCTACAACGAGGGGTGGAGCCAGCCGGGGGCGTTCCCCACGCACGCTGCGCTGGACTGGACGAAGGCCCATGATCCGACGCGGCTCGTGAACGGGCCGAGCGGCTGGGTGGACTTCGAGGGCGGCGACTGGGGCCACCAGCCGGAGCGGCGGGCGTGGACGCGGCACCTGCCGCCGGGTGTCTGCGAGGCGGCGGACGTCATCGACCGGCACGACTACAACCGCGTGCCCGGCATGGCGCCGCTGAACGCCCGCCGCGTCTCGTTCCTCGGCGAGTTCGGCGGCCTCGGCTGCCGGATCGCGGGGCATCTCTGGACGGAGAAGGCGTGGGGCTATGGCGCGACGGGCGGCGCCGACGCGGCGGCGAACGGGCCGAAGGCGGTCGAGGCGCGGTATGTCGCGCTGATGGGCCGCATCGCCGAGTTGGCGGCGCAGGGGCTCGGCGGCGCGGTCTACACGCAGACGACGGACGTGGAGGCCGAGGTCAACGGCCTCATGACCTACGACCGCAAGGTCCTGAAGTTCGACCCCGCCATCTTGCGTACTGCACATGAGAGGATATATGATTCGCTCAAGAGGTAGGATTGAAAAGGTGATGACAACGGCGGCACATGTCCTTGCGGCGTGTTTTGCTGTTCTATCGGCCGAGGCATTCGAGACCCGGCAGATTTTCCGCGAGGAGCGCGTCACGCGCGGCGACGTGAACCTGCGTCCGCTCCAGGCGATTGACGAAGCCGCCTGGATCTGGACGAAGGGGGCCGGTTTCGAGGACGGAAACGCCTTCCCGATCATCCGTTTCCGGCGGGATTTCACGGCGGACGGCACGCCGCTCGTCTTCGACGTCTCGGCCGATCCGCGCTACGTTCTCCTTCTTGACGGGTGCGTTGTCTCGCGTGGGCCGCACAAGGGATTCCTCGACCGCTGGTACTACCAGAGCTATTCCGTCGAGGGGCTGGCGCCCGGCGCGCACACGCTGGAGGCGGTCGTCTTCCACCTCGGGAGGAACGGTCCGCCCTCGATCCTGACGAGCGGGCGCGGCGGGTTCGTCCTCAAGGCCGAGGGCGTCTACGACACGCGGCTGACGACGGGCAAGACGGCGTGGCGGGCGGCATGCGTGCCGTGCCAGACGTATGGCGGCGTGACCGATCCGGACACAATGACGGGGCGTGAAAACATCGTACACGGTACTGGCTTCCTCGATTGGAACGACCTCGCATGGCAGCCGACATTTGTCGTGCGCGAACCTGTCCGGGAGAGCGACTACGGCAATCCACGCCGGGGGTGGGCGCTCTTCCCGACCGAGCGCATGGACGAGCAGGAGCGGCCCTGCACGCCGGGTACGGTGCGGGCCGCACAGCCGCTCTTCGACGAGACGAACGCCGTCTACACGGCGGCGGACACGGCAAGCGCGTGGACGGTGCGGTTCGACCGCCTCCTCAAGGCCGGCGTGCGGGTCGAGATCCCCGCCCGGACGTCCGTCCGCTTCCTCTGGGATCTCGGCGACTACTACTGCGCCTTCCCCGACCTCGGCACGTCCGGCGGCGCGGGCGCGCAGGTCCGCTGGCGCTGGGCCGAGGCGCTCTATGCGCCGTTCGCCGAGACGGGGCGAACGGGCGAACTCTACCTCCACAAGGGCAACCGCGACGAATTCCTCGGCAAGCGGATGCTGCGCGCGATGCACGACACGTTCCTGCCGGACGGCCGCGCGTCCGCGTCGTTCACGACGCCGTGGTGGAAATGCGGCCGCTGGATCGAGATCGCGGTCCGGACGGCTGACGCGCCCCTCGCGCTCACCCGGCTCGGGCTCGTCGAGTCGCGGTATCCCCTTGAGGTCAAGTCCTCGTTTGCGTGTGATGACGCATCTCTTGATGGCATTTGTCGGATCGCCGTGCGCGGGATGGAGAACTGTCTTCACGAGATGTTCATGGACTGCCCCTACTTCGAGCAGCAGATGTACCCCGGCGACACGCGCGTGGAAATGCTTGTTCTCAACACGCTTTCAGGCGACGACCGCCTCCTGCGCTACGGGATTGGCATCTTCGACGCCTCGCGGCGCGCCAACGGAATGATTCGCATGAACTTCCCGTCCGTCCATGAGCAGGACTCGACGACGTTTTCGCTGTGCTGGGCGATGAAGCTCGGCGACTATGCGCTCTGGCACGGGGCGAACGAGTTCCTCCGCCAGCGGATCCCGGGTCTCCGCCAGACGCTTTCGCAGATCGACACGTACCGCAACGCGGACGGCCTCCTCGAAGACCTGCCGGGCTGGAGCTTCGTGGACTGGAGCGAGCCGTGGGGCTGGCTGGGCATCGCGCCGGACGGGCGGCGTGGCTGCTCGGCGGTCAACAACCTCCTCTACGTCTACGCCCTCCGCCAGGCGGCGCGCGCCGAGCGCGCCTGCGGCGACGCGGCGATGGGGGCCTACTGGCAGACGAAGGCGGAAGCCGTCGCGCGGGCCGTCGTCGCGGCGTTCTGGGACGACGCGCGCGGTCTCGTCGCCGACACGCGCGCGAAGGACCGCTTCTCGGAGCACGCGCAGTGCCTTGCGCTCCTTGCGGACGCCCTGCCCGCCGACCGGGCGGCGCGCGCGTTCGACGGACTTGTCCGGGCGAAGGACCTCGCGCCGGTGACGGTCTACTTCTCGCACTACCTCTTCGAGACGTACTTCAAGTTCAACCGCCCGGACCTCTTCCTCACGCGGCTCGACCTCTGGCGCGGCTTCGTGCGGGACGGCCTCAGGACGCCGCCGGAGGCGCCGGGCCTGCGCGGCCGCAGCGACTGCCACGCCTGGGGCGCGCATCCGCTCTTCCATCTGCAGACGGGCATCGCGGGCATCCGGCCGGACGCGGACGGCTTCGCGCGCGTGCGCATTGCGCCGCAGCCAGGGTCTCTGAAGTTCGTCCGCGCGACGATGCCCTCCCCGAAGGGCGACATTTCCGTTGACTTGGCGTTCGCGGACGGCAACGCCTCCGGCACAATCACCCTGCCGCCGGGCCTCATGGGCGTCTTCGTGTGGAAGGGCGTTGAAACACCTCTCAAGGAAGGGAGGAACGAACGATGATGGCTTCACTCTGTCTCGCGCTGGCACTCGTGTCCGATCCGCTCGCCGGACGGCTCTGCGGAAAGGGTCCGACGCCGCCCGATGGCTATTCGCCGCCGCTCATCTCGAACGGCGACCTCAACATGCTCGTCGAATGGACGGGCGGGCAGAGCGGAAGAGCCTACAACCAGATGCGTACGACCGTCTACTGGCAGGGGCGGCGCGGCCCCGCGCGCGACGCGGAACTCTTCGCGTTCGGACGGTTCAACCCGACGATGGTGGTGGAGGGAAAGGCGGTCGGCCTCCCGGCGGCGTGGTCGCAGACACTTGATGTCCGCCAGGCGCTCGTCACGTGCGTGGGCGAATTTGCCGAAGGACTGGAGGCGACGACCGAGGTCTTCTGCGCGCTCGACCGCAATGTCGTCGCGATTCGCCGGACGGTCGCGAACACAAGCGGGAAGCCGCTCAACCTGACGCTCGACCTCGCCTACACGATCGAACCGCACAGCCGCCTCGTCGGCGCGTGGACGAAGCAGGACCGCTACTTCGAGACCTCGCCCTACGTGCGCATGCGCGGCATCTGGGAGGAGCCGAACACCGACGTCCGCCGCGTCTTCCACGGCCTCACCTATGGACAGAACGTGATAGGCTTCGACATCGCCGTGACGGCGTGCGACGGCGGGCTCATCCGCCGCGACGTCGCGCTCGCGCCGGGCGCGAAGACCTCCCACGCCTGGTTCGTGACCTACTCCGACACCTACGAGAAGACGCCGACGGCGATTCCGCAGACCGACTGGGACGGCCTCTTCGCCACGCACGCGAAGCTCTGGGCCGGCTACTGGGCCGAAAGCTTCGTGCGCCTCCCGGACGCGAAGCTCCAGCGCATGTACGACGTGCAGCAGTATCACCTGCGGTGCAACGCGACGCGCTGGGGCTTCCCGGTCGGCATCTTCCCGTTCCACTGGCAGGGGAAGTATTTCGGCTTCGATGAGATGTACATCCACGACGGCCTCGTCTCGTCCGGCCACTTCTCAGTCGCGCGGCGGTGTCCAGACTGGCGCTACGCCGTCATGCACCGTGCGCTCACGCGGCAGAGCCACTACACGAAGCGCGGCAAGTACGGCGCGCTGGCTCTTGGAGGCGGCGGGGGCGATGGGCCCGTTCGGCGAGACGTGGGAGATCAACGAGCCGGGGCTGCGCATCCATCCGTGGTTCACGACGGCGAGCGGCAACTGCGTCTTCGCGGTGAACGAAATGCTCGTGCGCGGCACGGTGCCAGAGACGTGGAGGGACTACGCCTTCCGGCTTCCCGACGGGAAGGGCCGGTGGATCGACTGCGAGGTGAAGGACGGCCGCCGCGTCCGCTTCCACCGAACGGGTATTTCGCGCGTTGGGTCTGTTGCCAAGGAACGGGGGTTTTGAGATAATACCCTCCATCGAACGCGCAGGGTTGCCGTTCAACCGGAAAAGAGGTGACACATGGGAACAATTGTGAGTGCCGTGGTTTCGCTGGCGTGGCAATTGGCGCTTGCGGTCGCCTCGGTGGTCGAATACGGCGCGGGCGTGTGCGGCGCCGCCGGGACATGAGGCGCGCTCGGACCGGGTGGTTTTCAAACAAGGAAGAAGAAAATGGAAAAAGGAGAGTTGGACGCAACGCTGGCCGAGGAGATCCGGGGGCGCGTGCTGGGCGAAGGGTTCATGAAGATCGTCCAGACGGTGCGCCGGAACGGCCAGACGTTCCGCATTTCGATGCGCCCCATCGTCCTCGGCGGCGAGATGCGCTATCAGGCGGAGATGGTGGACGGCGGACAGGTGCGCGTGAAGAACCTCGACGCGAACGGCGCGGCGGAGGGCCTGGAGGAGATCATCGCCCAGAAGGGCGCGCGCGACCTCCACCTCATGACCGCGTCGGGCGACCTCCACGTGCGCGTGACGCGCAAGGGGCGCGTGATGGCGACGCGCAGCGCCGCGATGGACCGCGCCGTGAAGGTGCAGCCGCACGACCGCGTGAAGAAGACGCCGCTCACCTCGTTCGATTCCGCCGCGCTCCTGCGCGTGACCGGCCTTGCCGACGGCGAGGGGAAGATCCGCGCCTCCATGCGCGGCAAGTACGACCAGGTGAACGAATTCCTGAAGGTCATCGAGGAGGTCGTGAAGGACGCGGGCGGCGGGGCGTCCGCCCAGCCGTTCACCGTCGTCGACTGCGGCTGCGGGAAGGCCTACCTGACGCTTGCGCTCTATTTCCACCTCACGCAGGGGCTGGGCTTCCAGAACGTGTGCGTGGTGGGCGTCGACCGCCGTCCGGACGTCATTGCGGCGGCGGTGAAGATGGCCGAACAGCTCGACGTCGCGGACCGGGTGCGCTTCATCCAGAGCGACCTCGCGTCCTGCGGCCTGCCCGAACTCTCCCGGCCGCTCGACGCCCCGGCTTCCACGCCCCTCTCCCGCGTCGACATGGTCATCTCGCTCCACGCCTGCGACACGGCGACGGACGAGGCGCTGGCGAAGGGCGTCGAGTGGAAGGCCCGCTACATCCTCTCCGCGCCCTGCTGCCAGCACGAGCTGCAGAAGACGGTCGGCGCGAGCGCGAACACGGCCTTTGCGGGCGTGCTGCGCCACGGCATCCTGCGCGAGCGCCTCTGCGACATCCTCACGGATGCGTTCCGCGCGATGATCCTGCGCATCCTCGGCTTCAAGACCCAGGTCGTCGAGTTCGTCTCGCCGGACGCGACGGCGCGCAACGTCCTCCTCCGCGCGGAATACGGCGTCAAGCCCGGCCAGGGCGGGACCGTGGCGGAGTACCTGAACCTGCGCGATTTCTGGCACGTCACGCCGTGGCTGGAGACGCGCCTGGCGAAGATGCTCGAAAAACACCTGACGAGGTACGAATAGCATGCCGATGTACGTCTACGAGGCGCGGGAGCCCGCGCGGGGCTGCGCGCACTGCGCGCAGGGGTTCGAGGTCATGCAGTCGATCCACGACCCGAAGCTGACGGCCTGCCCCGTCTGCGGCGCGGCGGTCTACCGCGTCATCCAGGCCCCGGGGCTCGGCCGCTCCGAGACCGACCTCCACTACCGCGCCAAGCGCGCGGGCTTCAAGTGCCTGAAGAAGGTGACGAAGGGCGAGTACGAGCCGCTGTATTGAGGGGACTGCGTGGGAAAAGTGAAGACGTTGTGCGGCGTCGTTGCCCTGCTGGCCGGCGGCATCCTCGGGGGGGCGGTCCGGGCGGGCGTGGACCCGGCCTCGCTTGAATTTGCGCGTCTTGCGTCGCGGCGGTTCATGCTGGACAACGAATTGACGCTCTGCGAATACGCGCCGAAGACGGCGGTCGCGGCGGATGTGCAATACCCGGTGATGACGAACGGCCTTACGGTCGTGGGCGGCTACTGGCCCGCGGCGCACTACCGCCTCCGCGTGGAACGTCTGCCGGCGGAGCTCGCGTTCGCGACGAAGGACGGCGCGGTGGCGCTGCGCTTCCCCGTGTGGGGGAAGGACCTGCCGCCGCCGCCGTTCGACTTTTCCGTCCTCATGACCGGGGGGCACCGTCCGGCGGCCTTCGTGACGAAGGACGGCGCGACGCGCCTCGTGGAGACCGGCGCGATCCCGGAGGGCGTGAACCCGCGCCTCCAGGCGCATCTGCAGGACTGGAAGTTCTGCGTCGGCGGCGGGGTCTCCGCCGCCCGCGCCTCGCTCTCGGCGGGGATCGGCCAGGCGGACGTGCGGTTCGTGACGACGGGGCGCGACAATGCGCTCTACTGGGAGGGGGATCGGGTCTTCTTCACCTTCAGCGCGCGCGGCTACGGCGCGTACCAGGCGGTGGCGAGCTTCAACCCGTCGCTCTTCGACGTGCGCCTCGAAGGGGTGGTCCTCTTCGACTACGGGGACGGCGAGCTGCGGAACGACCTCGCGAGCCATCTCTTCTACGACGACGTGGACGGCTTCTGGAAGGGCTACGCGAGCAACTTCTCGACGGGGACGGACGCGCTCGGCGCGCGGCGGGAGGGGGGCGTCAACGCCGTCTGGAGCGAGCGGAACCCGCTCCACGGCCTCTCGGTGATGCGGGCGAAGAGCCTGGAGCTGAAGGGCATGAACGAAGATCCCTGCGTGACGTGGGACGAGGAGGCGAAGCGGTGGTCGCTGCTCGTCTCGGAGTTCACGCCGAAGGGCATTCGGGCGTCGCTCCTCCAGTCCCGCGCGTGGGACGGTCCGTTCGTGAACGTGGCGGGGCCCGTCGCGCGCGACGCGACGGGCACGACGATCACGCGCATCGGCGGCGTGCGGTACTGCCTCGCGGGCAGCGCGGACCGGGCGTGCTACGTCTATTCCTATCCCGACCTGAAGATGCGCGGGAGGCTGAAGTTCGACTTTCCGCCGTGGAGCGCGGGGTGCCCGAACGGGCGCGTCTGGCCCTGCGTCGCGGAGCTGCCGGACGGTTTCCCGTTCCGCTACCTGATGCTCTCGATGGACCGGGCGAACTTTCCCGGCATGCCGAAGCCGAACTGGACCTACGGCGGCCTCGTCCTCTACGGCGCGAATTGAACCCGGGCCCATCTGCGAACGGTGGCGGGGCGCGTCCGGATTTGGTAAACTAGCGCACACATCATGACGGAACACGCATCTCCAGAATCGGGGACCGCCGCGCGCAAGGCGGCGGTCGTCGGCGTCGTCGGTCGCACGAACGCCGGAAAATCCACCATCGTCAACCGCCTCGTCGGCGAGAAGGTCTCCATCGTGAGCCCCGTGGAGCAGACGACGCGCAACACGATCCGCGGCATCGTCGAAGATCCGCGCGGACAGCTCGTCCTGCTCGACACGCCCGGTCTCCACAAGGCCGTGGGGCCGCTCGGGAAACTCCTGAACGGCATGGCCCGCGCGTCCTCGGCGGGCGTGGACGTCCTGCTCGTCGTCTTCGACGCGGCCCACGAGCCGCAGCTGGAGGACGAGGGGTGGATGCGCCGCGTTGCGAAGGAGGCGCCGGCGAAGTGCGTCTTCGCGCTCAACAAGTGCGACCGGGCGCCGTTCTACGAGACGATGTTCCGCGACCTCTGGAAGGAGGTGGTGGACGGGACGCCCCGGACGGGGAAGGACGGCGCGCCCCGGACGCTGCCCGAGCCGGTCTGGGTGAAGGTCTGCGCGGTGCGCCCCGGCGGCGGCGACGCGCTGCTGGAGGCGCTGTTCGGCCTTGCCGAGCCCGGCCCCGCGCTCTTCCCGGAGGACATCGTGACGGACTACCCGCGCAAGCTCGCGATCGCGGACGTCGTGCGCGAGAAGCTGCTGCAGCGTCTGCGCGACGAAGTGCCGCACGAGGTGGGCGTGGCCGTTGCGAACCTCGCCGAGAAGAAGTCCGGCTGGGATGTCGACGTGACGGTCTACGTGAACCGCCCCTCGCAGAAGGGCATCGTGATCGGCCCGGGGGGACGCCTCCTGAAGGCCGTACGCCAGTGCGCCGAGCCCGAGCTGTCGGACATGTTCGGCGTGCGGGTGCGCCTGGAGCTGTGGGTGAAGGTTGTCCCGAACTGGATGAAGAACGGCCGTCTGCTGACGGAGATGGGCTATCTCGGCGCCGAGCAATGAAGGGCCTTCTCGTCTTCGCCGTCCTGTGGGGCGCCGCGACGTCGTTCGCGGCGGCGGATCCCCTTGCCGCCGCCCGGCGCGCCCTGGGCGACGAACTGTGGTCCGTCGCCGCGCGCAGCGCGGCCGAGGCCGCAGACGCGA
>URIT01000061.1 GCA_900547945.1 uncultured bacterium | reverse complement strand
GCCCTCGCCGCCGAGCGGCGGCGGATCGCGCGCCGTACGACCGTGAACCCCTGCCCGACGCCCGAGGCCCTGTGCGCGGCCTTCGCCGCGCGCTGGGCGTCGCCGGAGGCGAAGGTCCGGCTCGGCGGCCTCCTGGAGGACCTGGAGTGCTACGTGGACAACTGCCTCCGCTTCGGCCCGGACGGCGAGATTATCGGGCGCAACGGCGGCGTGAAGGCGTGGCTGCGCGAACACGTGCCCGGGCTCTCTGGGCACTACAAGACACTTATGCGCTACAAGGCTCTCGCGAAACGCCTCCGCCAGGCGGCGGGGATCGCCGACCCCGTCCCGGCCTCGGCCGTCTTCGACGGCCCGCCCGCGCCGCCGCGTCTTCCCGCGCTGTTCGTGACGTCTACGCCGTTGCGTTCGCCCGCACCGGCGGCGGGTCGAGAAGACGCACCAGAAACGGGCGATGGGCATGGGCCGACCGGTGGAGACGTGTCGGCCGGGTGGACGGAGAAGGAACGACGAGACGCGCAAGATTATTACGCGGTGAAATCTCAGCTTATGGTGGCACGGAGGATTGTGGAAGGGTGTGAAAACACGTGCGTGGCGCTCTTCAGGGTCATCGACGCTGTTCTCGACTGAGATTCCGGTGGGGATTCACGCGGAAATCCGGAATCTCTTGCTTCGACAATAAAAAGGGTTGATAAACCCCGATGATTGATGCTCTCGCGCGGGTACTTGCGTCACGAATCGGAGTTGTTTTCACACTGGGGAGGAACAACCTAATTTATTGCCGTATCTATATCGCCGCCGCCGTTCGCGAAGAACGGAGATGAAACTGCAAAATGCCCCCCTTACATGTTTCATCAAAAAGTCATTTTCCCCCTTGCGTGGAGGGGTGCGGATTTGGCACAATATCGACGTTGCGATTCAGTGCCTGTGAGAGGTGGTCGTCGGGTTCGTCAGGCTGCGCAGTCTAGCCCGCAAACGGCGCGAGGGAGGGGGTGCAACTCCTTCCATCGAATGTCTCTTATCAGCATCCATGAAAGGAAAGAACTCCATGACACAGAAAATCATGTGTGCGGCGTTGGCGACAGTGTGTGCGGCGTCGGTCTCGGCGGCGGATCTCTACGTGTCGCTCGCCACCGGCAAGAACAAGAACGCGGGCACGAAGGAAGCCCCCCTCAAGAACCTCTGGAAGGCCCTCGAAAAGGCCGAGACGGGCGACGTGATCCACCTCGCCGAGGGCAACTACCCCAGCAAGATGAAGTGTGGCTGGTTCATGATGACGAAGCCCGTCTCGATCATCGGCGGGTACTCCGCGGACTTCGCCACGCGCGATCCGCTCACGCACCGCACGCTCTTCCAGCCCGCGAACGAACACAACGACAAGAAGGGTGCCGGGCGCGGCATCCTGCACATCGAGTTCGAGAAGTCGCCCGCGAAGGCCCCCAAGGGCTTCAAGATGAAGCTCGACGGTCTCATCTTCGACGACGGCTTCGCGTCGAGCTACCACGCCGTGAAGGGCAAGCCGGAGGGCTTCGACACGGGCATGTGGCTGCAGGGCCCGGCGAAGAACCCGGCCGACAAGTGCGTGAGCGCCGACCGCTACTCGATCTACTCGGCGACGGCCTCGCGCGGCGAGGGCGACATCGAGATCGAGAACTGCGTCTTCGTCAACGGCTCGAACATGGGCGTGAACCTCAACTGGTGGAAGGGCGAGGTTGAGATCGAGAACTGCGTGTTCGTCAACAACCGCCTCATCGGCGCGAACGTGAACTGCACGAACCCGAAGCCCGCCGTGAAGTGGGAGTTCAAGAACAACACCGTCCTCTTCACCTGGACGACGAAGAACGACCTCCAGGGCATGGGCTACGGCGTGCGGACGAACACGAAGGTCGAGAGCGAGATCAAGGACAACGTGATCGGCCTCAACGTGA
Source organism: uncultured bacterium (assembly GCA_900547945.1). Classification (GTDB taxonomy): domain Bacteria; phylum Verrucomicrobiota; class Kiritimatiellia; order RFP12; family UBA1067; genus RUG572. The sequence continues at coordinate 15,882 of URIT01000061.1, read as the reverse complement.
TGAGCGGCCTCGACAACACGATGGGCAACCCGAAGGACAAGAAGATCAAGATCGACGGCAACGTCTTCTTCCTCAACCGCGAGAGCGACGTGCAGATGACGGTCTCGCCCTCCATCGCGAAGGTGCGTGTGGACGGCTTCGAGGACCTGGAGGGGACGGACGGCATCGAGTCGATCGAGGACAACGTGGACCTCACGGACCCCAAGGCGTTCGAGGGCCGCATCGACCCGAAGTACCTCAACGCCTTCCTCTCGATGAAGTACTCCGAGGCGACGAAGCTCGACGAGGGCAAGTGCAACGCCCTGCGCGAGATCTTCGGCCTGCCGCTCCAGGGCACGATCAAGACGCAGTGCGACATGTACGCGAACCGCTACCCCTGGGAGATGGCGCTCAAGCTCTTCGGCGCGCTGAAGGGCAAGGGCGCGCAGGCGATCAAGTAAACGCCGCCGGGCAGACGCGGCGGACGAGACGAACGGAAAGACAAGGAGACATCTGTCATGGCAGTTACGGAAACGACGACGGAATCGTGGGGCTCGCGCCTCGGCAACTCGATCAAGGGCGTCATCGTGGGGCTCGGCCTCTTCGTGCTGGGCTTCCCCGTCCTCTTCTGGAACGAGGGAAACTCGGTGAAGACGGCGAAGTCCCTCGACGAGGGCGAGAAGGCCTGCGTCTCGCTTGAGTCCGCGGAGAAGGTCGATCCCGGGATGGAGGGCCGGCTCGTCCACGTCTCGGGCAAGGCCGACACGAAGGACGTCCTCACGGACGAGACGTTCGGCGTCGCGGCGACGGCGATCGCGCTCACCCGCAAGGTCGAGATGTACCAGTGGCGGGAGGACTGCAAGACGGAGGAGAAGAAGAACGCCGGCGGCAGCGTCACGACGACGAAGACCTACACCTATGCGAAGGTCTGGAGCGGCAAGGCGATCGACTCGTCCGAATTCAAGGAGGCCGGCCACGACAACCCCGGCGAGCTGGAGTTCCCGTCGCGGACGCAGCGCGCGGCGGACGTGCGCTTCGGCGCCTTCCGCCTGAGCGCGGACCAGGTGTCGCGCATCGGCGCGGCCCAGGACTATGCGTTCCCGGCCGACTTCACCTGCCGCGTCGCGCGCGTCCAGATGAAGGGCACGACGATCTACGTGCCGAACCGCGAGACGCGCCTCAACGAGAAGAACGAGCGGGACGTCGCGTCGCAGCCGCGCATCGGCGACATGCGCGTCGTCTTCCGCGTCGTCTACCCGCACGAGATCTCCCTCGTCGCCAAGCAGCACGGCGACACCTTCGTCTCCTACGTGGCGCAGGCGGGCAGGAAGGTGGACCTCCTCAAGGACGGCATCGCCGACGCGGCGGAGATGTTCGCCGACGCGCGCACCGCGAACACGCTCTTCACGTGGGGCCTCCGCCTCGGCGGGTTCCTGATGATGTTCATCGGCCTGTCGATGGCCCTCAAGCCGCTGTCGGTGCTGGCGGACGTGCTGCCGATCTTCGGCGACGTCGTCGAGATGGGCATCGCCGTCGTGGCCGGCCTCGTCTCGCTCGTCTGCGCGCTCGTGACGATCGGCGTCGCCTGGCTCGTCTACCGTCCCGTCCTCGGCGTCGCGCTCCTCGCCGTCTCCGGCTTCTTCGTCTGGAAGCTCGTCCAGAGGCGCAAGGCCGCCAAGGCGAAGGCCGCCGGCGCCCCGGCCGCGGCGAAGGGCGCCGCCGCCATCGCCCTCGCCTTCCTCTCGCTTGCGGCGTTCGCCGAGAAGCGCGTCACGCGCAGCGGCGTCACCCTCAAGGGGGCGGACGCGGCCGAGGTCGCCGCCGCCGCCGAGGAGTTCAAGGCCCTCGGCGGGTCGGCCTCCGTCTCGCTCACGCTGGAGAAGTGCGACGCCGGCGCGCTCGCGGCCGCCGCACAGGCCTGGCCGGGCGCGACGAGCGTCTACATCACCGACACGGCCGCCGACCGCAAGCTCGCCGACCTCGCGCCCGTCGCGGCGTTCACGGCGGCGCGCCGGGTCTCGATCACCGGCGTCAAGGCCGACTTCGCCCCGCTGGCCGCGCTCGCGGGCGTCCGCAGCCTGGCCCTGAAGTACTGCGAGATCGCCGACCTCGCGCCCGTCGCCGCCCTGCCCGCCCTCGCGGAGCTCGACCTCTACGCCTCGAAGGTGAAGGACTTCGCCCCGCTCGCGGCGGCGAAGAACCTCCGGACGATCGACTACTACGCCGTCAAGCCGCTCGTCCCGGGCGAGGACTGCTACCGCTCGCTCGGCACGCTCAAGCAGGTGACGGCCTTCCACGGCGGGCTCACGAAGATGACGTCGCTCGCCTGGCTGAAGGATGTCCCGCAGGCCGAGGAGGTCAAGATCTTCGCCGAGAAGATCGACGACTTCACGCCGCTTGCGAGCCTGCCGAACCTCCGCTACCTGCGGGCCTGGAACATGGACGGACGCAACGTCGCCACGGCCTTCGGGTCGCTGAAGGTGCTGGCGAACGCGACGAAGCTCGAACGCCTTGAGCTTCCCGGCTCGGTCGTCGCGGACTTCGACGCGCTCGCCGCCCTGACGGCGCTGAAGACGCTCGACCTCGCCGTCAAGTGCGACGTCGATCTCGCGTTTGCCAAGGGCCTCAGGAACCTCAAGAAGCTCACGCTCCCGAACGACCGGAAGACGGCGCACAAGGTGTCGAACTTCGACGCGCTCGCGGGGCTGCCCGCGCTGGAAGTCGTCTCGATGCCCAACGTCTCCGGCGTCACCTCGCTCGCGCCGCTCCTCTCCTGCCCCCGGCTGAAGACGGTGACGTGCGCGAAGAAGGCGTTCCCGGAAGAGGAGATCGCCACGCTGGAGGCCGCGCTCAAGGCGCGCGGCAAGAGCAACCGCGTGAATGCGAGGTAGCGGCCAGGATCGGTCCGTTGGGGAATCACTCGATGCCGTGTGAATCCCCTGTGCGCGGGTTTTGAACGGTAGACGGCGCAGAGGGGATCCTGCGGGAACCGAGACATGGCCGAAGGCGGCGAGAAGACGGAAATGCCCACACCCAAGAAGCTGCGCGACGCGCGGCAGAAGGGGCAGGTGTGCAATTCGAAGGACTGCGTCTCGACGGCGATCCTCCTCGTCCTCCTCTCGATCCTCGGCGCGCTCGGCATCGCGCTGACGGACGACCTCTCGAACCTTCTGCGCTTCATCGGCCTGCGCGTGGGCGAAAACGACGCCTTCGCACTGCGCGAGGCGGGCAAGATCGCGGTCATCACGGTCGTCAAGCACTCCTTCATCTTCGTGCTGGTCGCCGCCGCCACCGCCCTCGTCGCCAATGTTGTGCAGATCGGCCTCGTCTTCTCCTTCGAGCCCCTGAAGCCCGACCTCAAGAAGATCAACCCCGCCGAGGGCGCGAAGAAGATCTTCTGCATGAAGAACCTTTTCGAGTTCTTCAAGAACATCGTGAAGGTGACGTTCCTCGGCTATTTGATCTACAAGATCGTCGCCAATTCCGTCCCTGTGCTGCTGCCGATGTGCTACGGCACGCTGGACGACGTGTTCCCGGCACTGCGCACAATCCTCAAGAACCTCGCCGTCTACACGGTCTTCGGCTATGTCGTGATCGCCATCGTGGACCGCCTCTTCCAGCAGCGGAACTTCCTCAAGCAGATGATGATGACGAAGGACGAGGTGAAGCGCGAGTACAAGGAGATGGAGGGCTCGCAGGAGGTGAAGCAGGCGCAGCGCCAGTTCCGCAACGAGATCCTGCAGGGCGAGCCGCCCGCCCAGGCCGTCAAGAAGGCCGATGTCGTCGTCACGAACCCCACGCACCTCGCCGTGGGCATCCGCTACCGCCCCGACGAGGCGCCGCTGCCGAAGGTCGTCTGCCGGGGGCAGGACGTCGTGGCGAAGGAGATCCGCGAGGCGGCCCTGCGGGAGGGGATTCCGCTCATGGAGAACGTCCCGCTTGCGCGGGCGCTCTACGCGAAGGTCAAGATCGAGGAATTCATCCCCGTGGAGCTCGTCGAGCCCGTCGCCGAGGTCCTCAAATGGGTGAAGGCCCTCAACGAGGCGAAGAAAGAGGACGAAGAGCTCGACGCAATCGAGCTCACCTGATCGAAAGGAGACGCCATGACGAAGACACCGGCCGAAGTGAAGGAATACCTTGCGACGATCCGCAAGACGGTCGCCGACTCGCAGGCGGCGATCGACGCCGCGCAGCTGCGCCTCAAGGAGACGGACCGCCTTCTGGAAAGCCAGGGGCTCACCCGCGAGCAGGTGCTGAACTTCAAGGTGACGCCCGCGCACCGCCTTGCCGTCAACGAGGAGCTGCGCCGCCGGGGCCTGCCGCCGCTGGAGGACGACACGGCCGCCGGCGACTTCGACGCGGCGACGGCGCAACTCCGCAGCGAAGCGGCAGCGCCGCATGTGGAGCCCGAAGCGGACCCTGCGGACCGTCCGCGCCGCTTCGCGAACCTGATGCACGAGTTCCGGATCTGACGACCTGTCAGATTGCGGCATCCGGAACGCCTTTCCCTGCATCGGCGGATTTGATACAATCGCGCCCGTGAACATGTAAGACACGAATGGATAAGGAGTTGACCATGAAAAGAATTCTGATTGCCGGTTTGATTCTGTCCGCGGCGAGCCTGGTGGCGGCGCCGCCGCGTGCGCCTGATCGTAGCCGTGGCCCCCAGCCGCCGGATCGCGGCCAGCAGGCGCGCCCGCAGCCGCCACGGCAGGGACCGTCGGACCGTGGCCCCCAGGCGCGCCCACAGCCGCCGAGGCAGGGACCGTCGGACCGTGGGCCCCAGGTGCGCCCGCAGCCGCCGAGGCAGCATCCGTCGGACCGTGGGCCCCAGGTGCGCCCGCAGCCGCCGAGGCAGCATCCATCGGACCGTGGGTCCCAGGCGCGCCCGCAGCCGCCGAGGCAGCATCCCTCCGACCGTGGGCATCAGGCGCACCACAAACCGCCGAAGAAGGGGCCGCCGTCAGACTGGGGACGGCATCAGCCGCCGCCGAGCCGCCATGGTTTCCATGCGGGACGGCCGTCGGGGGCACGTTTCTGGGGCCGTCCGGCGCTTCCGCCGCCACGTCCGGGGGCGCGCCGTGCATGGTCCTGGATCGCGACGCCGTGGAGCTACACGATTGACGGCGTCTACTACTATGGCGAGGGCTACTACTTCGACGGCTACAACTACTGCTACAACGGGGGATACTACCACACGCCGCCGCCTGTGCAGACGGTGGTGCCTGTGGGGGCGCCGCCTCCGCCGCCTCCGCGCCGCAGAGGTCTGCTGCATTTCCTGTTCGGAGACTGAGGCGGCGTTTCCGACCATTCCGTCCGAATCCGAAAAAGATCCGTCCCCGTGTAACCTTGACGGGGACGGATCGTAGTCTTAGAAAAGGAGACGAACGATGGAGATGAAGATCGAACAGGGTCGGCCTTCCGGCGAAGCGTACCGCATGGAGGCGGGGACGACGGGGGGGGCGGGACGGACGGAGGCGGCGCCTGTGCTGGGCGGTGCGGGCGTGCGCGTGTCGTCGGCGACGGATCTCCAGAAGCTCATGGCCGAGCTGAAGATGGACGAGGAGGAGGGGCGGCGGACGCGCGCCGCGCAGGGCTTCGAGATCGTCCTGATGCGCCTCACGGCCCAGAACGGACAGATCTCCGACGCGCAAAACCAGGCCCTCGCGGCGGCTGGAACGGCGACAGACGAATTGGCGGCTGCGCAGACGCTTCTGGCAGATGCGGAGGCGGCCGTCGTCGCCCTGGACGACCAGATTGCCGCGCAGCGTGCCACGATTTCCGAACTGGAGCGGACCCTGGACGACCAGTTGGCGTCGCTTGCCGATCTGCGAACGACGCTGGATGCGAAGACGGCCCTGCTCCAGACGCTGACGGAGGAACTTGAACGGCTCGTCGAGGCGCAGAGGAAGACGCCCGAGGAGCGTGAGCAGGAAATCCGCCAGAAGGACGAGAACGCCCGGCTTGCTGATGAGGCGCAGCGCCGGATCGACGACCTCACCCGGCAGATCGCGGATCTCCAGAACGAGTGCGCCCGTCTTCAGAATGCGGTTGCGCAGGGAGAGGGGGCCGTTGCGGCCACCCGGTCCGCCCTGGAGGCGGCACAATCCGCTTCGGCGAAGGCGGAGGAGGCGCGTGCGGCGGCCCAGGCGACGGTTGTGGCCGCACAGCGGGCGGTGTCCGCAGCGGAGACGACGCTTGCCGGTGCGCTTGCGGCACTTGACACAACGGGAATGGCGGTGCTGGCCGACGCCATCCGGGTGACGGCCGCCCAGGTGCTGGCCGTGACGGCGGAGATGCCGGAACGCGGGGAGACGGACGAACAGGCCGCCTCCATCCTGAAACTGGCCGAGGCGGTGGTGCGCGACATCGAGGAGCATCGCGACGAGGATCTCGACAAGCTCGTCGCCAAGCTCCCCGACGCACTCGTCTGGCTGGCCCATGCGCCGACAACGGTCCCGTCCGAGACCCTGCCGAACCACGAAATCCGCGCCTGACATTCTTTCTGTCCTCTCGTTTCCATGACGGCCACGACGCATGAACCGCGCAAACCTGCGCGAGGCCATGAACTGCGACGTCGGCGGTGTTATGGATTACGTGCCAGAACCACAAGGCCGTAAAAAAGGCAAGGATGTTGCGTCGTGATCGACATGATCGCCCAATACGTACACAAGGCCATCGAAGCGACGACGCCGTGGCTTGTCGGCGCGGCCATTGGCTTCCTTGTCCTGTGGCTTGTCATGCTCTGCCGCAGGGCCGGGCCGTTTGCGAAGGAGCTAAAGTGGTTTTTCAGCCTGACACCCTTGCATAAGTTCATCGTCATTTTCGCCGTCGGCCTCTCCGCGCTCTGGGGCGGCTCGAAGGAGCGGGGGCATCTGCCGCCAGGGTCTGTGGACGGCAGAGCTTCAACCGTGTCGCGTGTCGTGGAGACCGTGCTGTCGAGGTCGCTGCCGGAGGGATTGTCGGAGGCGACCAATGTCCTTGCAATCACGGATTTCGCGGTCGACCGCCAGAACCGTGAGCTCGCCTTCGGGACGACCTGGGCGAGCAATCTCTTCGACTACACCGATTCGCGCCGACTCTACCTGTTCTCGTCCACGAATCTCCGCGATGGCGCATGGGCTCCCCTCTGCGCGTTCCCGATGCCGTCCGGGACGAACTCCCATGCATTTACCGTCGCCTCCGATGACGTGGACGCGGCGATGCGGCCCTGGTTCCTGGACGCGCTTGCAGGCGCGGGCTTCTTCCGTTTCGGTCTTGATTTCGACTCGGACGGGGACGGACTTACCGATGCACACGAGCGGTACTGGACCTTCACAGACCCCGAAAAGGCCGACACGGACGAGGACGGGCTGTCCGACGGGGCGGAACTCTCCGCCTCCATCGGGACCGATCCGCTCCTGTACGACACCGACGGCGACGGCGTGGGGGACGGCGATGAAATCGCAGTAAGATCAGACCCGCTATCCTCCGACACAGACGGTGACGGGCTGTCTGACGCCGCAGAGATCGGCACGATGGCCGCGCTCACGGGGGACGGTTTCCTGTGGTTCGACCTGTCCGGCGGCACGCGGCTCATGACAAGCCAGACGGTCGACGACAGCTCGTGGAAGATTCCTCTGCCGGAGGGACTGGTCGTCAACAACGCATGCTATACCAACGCCAAGATACACGTCAACGGCACCGTCCATCTTCTTTGTCCGACAAACGCCGGCGCATGGGAGTCCGCCTGTACCTACGGGAGCCTCGGCGACACGCAGTACTCCCCCTGCCATGTCACGGTCGCGCTCTGCGGGGCGGACCTGTACGCAAGGACAAACGACTGGGGCAGCCAGATATTGCACGGAACGGCAGAGTCCGGCGGCAGGCGGTATACGGTCGTCGAGTATCGCAGTGTCGGCCTTTACGCATATCGCGAAACGAACGAGACGCTGACGTGCCAGCTGATCCTGCCGCATGACGAGACGAACACCGTCTATGTCAGCTATCTCTGCGTATCCAACACGTTCCGGGAGGTGGATCTCCGCGCCGGCGTCCAATGCGGCGGAATGCCGTCCTTCAAGTCGGGCAACGCCTGCTACAACCTCACATGGCCGCTGACGGCGGGTTTCCCGGAGGACGGGCTGACAATCAAGTACACGATCGGGGCCGGCTCCGACCCTGCAAGTCCCGACACCGACGGCGACGGCCTTTCCGACTCGGATGAGGTCTTGGCATGCCGCACGAATCCCCTTGTCGCCGACACGGACGGGGACGGACTCTGCGACGGCGAGGAGGTGAGGACCGGCACGGACCCGCTCGTTGCGGACACCGACGGCGACGGGATGCCCGACGGCTGGGAGGTTCGGCAGGGGCTTGATCCACTGGCGGACGATTCCGTCTCTGATCCCGATGGCGACGGGCTCGCCAACCTGCGCGAATACGCGCTCGGCACGTCGCCGACCTTGTCTGACACCGACGGCGACGGGCTTTCGGACCGCGAAGAGGTCGGCTGGTGGGAATATGCCGATTCCCTTTCCCTGCCGGAGTTCGACGTGTCCGGCGGCACGAACCTCCTGTCGTCCACGCGCAGCTACTCCGGCGGCACGTTCGTCGTCCCCCTGCCGTTCACGTTCCGCTGCGCGGGATACGTGCATACCAACATCGCCGTCGGCGTCTGCGGCATGGTGGGGCTCATGTCGGACAGGAACACCAACTCCTCCTTCTCCGTGCCGTCGGGCAACGGCGACATGGAAAGCACCCGCATCAGCTCCTACCATACGGCGGTCGCCGCATACTGGGACTATTTGCGAGCTCCGGCGAACGGCGGTGTGCAGATCACGGTCGCGGACGTTGAGACAAACGGATGCAGATATGCCGTGGTCGAATACGCCAACATACGGCTGAACACCCAGGCGAACAACGCATCGTGCGTGGCGACGTTCCAGATTGTTCTTCCCCAGGCGGAGACGAACACGGTCTATGTCCGCTACGTGAGCCTGTCCGACGGCTTCGACGGATCGGGCGCGACCATCGGCGCGCAGCTTCCGAACCGCGAGCGGACGCACCAGATTTCCTACAACACGGCTGGCGCAATCACGAACGGAACGGTGATCGCCTACCACTTCGGCACGGGGTCCGATCCGACTGTGGCGGACACGGACGGCGACGGACTTGAGGACGGCGCGGAAACAACCCTCGGCACGAGTGCGCGCCATGCCGACACGGACGGGGACGGCCTGACCGACGCATGGGAACACGCCTACGGCCTCGATCCGCTCTCCGACGCCGGGAATGACGGGGCGGACGGCGACCCCGACGGCGATTGTCTCTCCAACCTCAAGGAGATGGAATGCGGGACAGACCCGTCCGTCGCCGATACGGACGGCGACGGACTCAACGACGGCGGGGAGACGGGCTGCATCTTCGCGACAAACGCGATCCCGTGGCTTGTGTTTGACGCAGGCGAACACCTTGCCACGGAAATCTCCACCAACTACAGGCGCTGCGCAAGCCGCGCGCTTCCCGTGCCGCTGCGCATCCAGGGTGAAGCGGTCACGAATCTCACCCTGTCGGCGAATGGCCTGGTGTTTCTGGACAGGGTAGGATATGCCAATCCGGGAGATTCCGCATCAAGCGCGGATTTCTCGTATTCGTTGGATGTCAACGCGCTCGTCCTCGCGCCTTATCTCCAATACGCCTACATCCGTTCCGACATTGCCGGCCGGCAGACCTCCATCAAGTACGGCACGGCCACGCACGATGGCGAGGGGTATCTGCTTGTCGAATACCTGAACTCCTTCTACGACACCTCGTCATACCAGACGAACGCCATCTCGTTCCAGATCGCGATCCCGACGAACACCCCAGACCGCGCATATGTCCGCTATGCCGATGTCGCCGGACGGTACATGGACGGGCGCTACGCCAGCATAGGGATGCAGACCTTCGGCGGCAGATGGCGGCATTCGTGGTGCCACCATTCTCAGGGCAGGGTTTCCGGGGGGCTGGCGCTCGAATTCCTTTTCGGCGCGAACTCCGACCCGCTAAACGCCGACACAGACGGCGACGGCCTCTCGGACAGGCAGGAGGTCGCAATCGGCTCGTCCCCCGTGAAGAGGGATACGGACGGCGACGGCATGACGGACGACTGGGAGGCCGCGCACGGTCTTGATCCGGGCAATGCCAGTGGCGCCGACGGCGCGGCGGGTGACCCCGACGGCGACGGGCTGTCGAATGTTGACGAATACCAGAACGGCTGCGACCCGCAGAATTCCGACACGGACGGCGACGGCGTGGGCGACGGCGCCGAGGTCGCCAGGGGATCGAACCCTGCAGACGCCTCGGACGCAGGCACGGCTCCCGACGAGGGCCTGTTACGCGAGCTGACCTTCAACATCAACGGCGACTATGCGGCCTGGGAGATGACCATAGAGGGCCTTGGGCCGGGCGACGCGCGCGTCCGGCGCATCACGATGGGCGCGCCGAATGCCCTGCAGAACGTGCCGCTCAGGATGCGCAAGGGCAGCTCCTACCGGCTCTCGATGCGCTGGCTGAACAGCGACGGGCATACGGATCCGCATTCGTGGTACTGCTGGCAGGCGAAGATAGACGGTGTTCCGTCCTCTCCTTCGTATCGCGGCTACTCGACGGAGCGGCTGGACGGGAACGAGGTCCTCGTCGGAGGCGGCTGGGTGGCCGAGAACGCGGACGGGCTTCTCTCGGCGCACGTCCATACGCATGACCCCGACGAGAACGGACAGGGAGGCGGCAATGTCGCGGAGGGTCTGGTCGCGACGCTCCATGTGCTGGACGACCCGGAACTGGTCCCGGACATGGACCGTGACGGGCGGATTGGCGAAGACGACGCGGCGCTTGCCGGGCAGGGGCGGCCGTTCCGCTTCTGGACGAACGACGACGGCGACCGCTCGTCCGCCGACGGCGACATGGCCAGGGCCGTCTCGGACGAGTTCCCGGCGAACGGACTGGACTGGGACACCGGCAAGGTCAACGGGCGTCGCGACCTGGTCGACTACGCGGCCGTCTGGCTGAACTTGAAGCCGGTGGCCGACAGCGTCCCTGCAGTCCTCCGCCGGTCGCTGACGTATCGCCTTCGCCATCCGAGCGGGGCCTTGAACGCGGTCTGGTCGACGATGGGAAAGGACGGCCTGGCGTCGTTCTTCCGAAGCGACATGTCCGGGTTCGGCCCCGCCCTGGATCAGGATTCGCGCCTCGCGACAAAGGAGAGGATCGGGGTATATGGACTGGACGTGCCGTCCGCGTTCGTGGCGCTGGCGGAGGGCGGAGGCCCGCAGGGCGTGTTCTGGGTGGACGGACGGCACGCTTCGGCAGAGCCCCTGTGGATCGACGTCCTGTACGGCTCGAGGGTCGTCTGCTCGAACAGGCTGGCCGTCAGCCTGTCGGGCGTCGAGGACATGTACCGGTGGATGAACATGCGCGGCGTCTGCGGCGCGCCCGTCGGCCGGGCGTCGGCCCTCGGCGCGCCGGCGAACTTCCCGGACGCGGAATCCGACGGACGGCAGTTCGTGTTCGTCCACGGGTACAACGTGGACGAGACCTCCGCGCGCGCGTGGTCGGCCGAGATGTTCAAGCGGCTGTGGCAGTCGGGTTCGCGCGCGATGTTCACGGCGGTGACGTGGTACGGGAACGACTCGCAGGGCGCGCTCTACCTCGGCAACACGCCCGACTACTATTCCAACGTCGACCATGCGCTGTCGACGGCAGGGGCCTTCGGCTCGGCGGTTGCCGCGCTCCCCGGAACGGCGCGGTACGTCGCCGCGCATTCGCTCGGCAACATGATGGTGTCCTCCGCGATCGCGGAGCATGGCCTGTCGGTCGCGCACTACTTCATGCTGAACGCCGCCGTGCCGCTGGAGGCGTACGACCCGAACGCGGTGACGGCGGCCATGCGGAACAACATGACGCCGGGCGACTGGCGGCCCTACGCGCTGCGGCTCCGCGCCGGCCACTGGCACGGGCTGTTCGGCACGGCCGACGCGCGCCGCGACCTGACGTGGAAAGGCCGATTCGCGGCAATAGCGAATGCGGTGAACTACTATTCGACCGATGAGGACGTGCTGAATAACGCAGATGGAAATCCGAAAGACCTGCTGTCCCCGGATTATGCCTGGGCGAACCAGGAGACCCGGAAAGGCGTGTGGCCGACGTTCTTGCCGGGAAACAACGAGGCCGGCTGGTCGTTCAATGCCGACTATGACGTCAACAACCCGGACTATGTCGGCGGCGGAGATCCCCTGACGCTTCACCTGACGCCGGCGAAGGCGGCGCAATTGACCGATGCCCAGCTTCGGACGGCGCCGTTTTTCGGGGCGTTCGACGACATGTCGATTTGCACGACGAATCAAGTTCTGAACATTCCGCAGAAGAATCAGCTGCTTGCCGATGCAATCCCGGCAGAATCGTATGCCGCAGGGAGAAATCCGATTTCGAATTTTCTCAATAGAGATATGCGGGGGATGAAGTCTGGAGGTGAAAAATGGACACATAGCTTTCTTGTTGAGGCTCCATATGCGTGGGTCTATCAAGTATTTGACGATATGAAAATGAGGAGTGACCAATGACAAAACTATTGTTGATAGCGACAATGGCTCTGCCGCTTGTAGGGTGTTCGGAGTCGGTTTCGTTAAAGTTAAATGTTAAGGATGAAGATGGCCGTCCTGTTACAAATGCGATGGTGAAGATTACTACCTTGAGAAAGCGTACGTTGAATCCACATCGTAGTCCGAATGACTACTTGACGGCTTTTGCATCTTCGGATACGAATGGGCTCGTGTCTGCTAAGATTGACATGGTGAGTTGTTCGCTAACATATTGGTTGTCAGCTGGCGGATATTATAACAGTCCGTTTAAACATGTACATTATCGAATCTTAAGTCAAGACTTGTTTTCGCTACGGCTCGCCGAGCATGAAAAGGAAGAATCGGTCGTCATGCGAAAGATAAAGAATCCGATTCCAATGTACCGATATCGCATTAATGGGGCCAAGTATCTGCCACAGGAGAATGGTGACTACGGTTTCGACATGAAGGAGGGGGATTTCGTCGCGCCTTATGGCAAGGGGGCGGTAGCCGATTTCTATGTTAGGAAGAATTATGATGAAAAGAAACGCAGTACGAAATCGGCCTTGATTTTCAAGGGAAAAGGAAATGGCGCCTATAAAATCAAGGCGTTCACAGACAGCGAATTTCGCTCATGCTATGTGGCGGACACGAATGCCGTCTTTACGACATGTTTCCGCTATGAGTACAAAAACCACGAATATGAAAACCCGAAGGATGGCTCTCATCGAACGGAAGTGTGTGACGTGAATGAAGACGAGTGCCTAATCCTCCGCACACGGTGTCAATTTGATGAGAAAGGAAATCTCGTTTCATGCCACTATTCAAGAATCTATGGCAAGATCGAGATATTCAGATGGCTCAATTTCATGTCGTGTGCCTTTAACCCAATGCCAAATGACCCGAATCTTGAGTTTGACGTAAAGCGGAATCTCAACAGGAAGGACACCTCGCCGTATCTGCCTTGAATCCCATTTTTCGACATGTCGATTTGCACGACGAATCGAGTCCTGTCCATCCCGCAGAAGAACCAGCTGTTTGCCGACGCTATTTGAATTTCAGGGCGTATGCGTTCAATCCCACGCCAAACGACACGAACCTCGAATTTGACACAAGCAAGAATCTTCTTAAGAAGGACACCGCACCGTATTTGCCATAATGCCAATATGATCACGTTCAAGGACAGAGAGGTTCAAGGGGTATGGACGCATCGCTTCGTGATTGCCTGTCCATTATTCAATCCTGTTCTACTGCCTGAAGGTGAGGGCGCGGAAAAGGCGCGGAGGGAGGTGAGGACGGCGGCGGTGGTGGCGAGGGTGGCGACGAAGATGGCGGCGAAGCCGATGAACCAGCCGGGGGCGCCGAGCGCGAAGGCGAGGACGAGCGTGAGGGTGAGCCCGGTGACATAGGCGATCTGTCCGCAGAGGACGGCGGAGGGGTGCCTGATCCAGGCGGCGTAGCCCTCGACGTAGCCGCGGATGCACTGGAAAACCGGCCAGACGGCGTAGCAGCACATGACCAGGCGCGCGTGGCCGAGGTTCTCCGGTTCGAGGTTCATGAAGTCGAGGAAGATCCAGTCGCCGAGGCCGGGAACCGCGAGGAGGAGGGGAACGAGCCCGAGGACGAGTCCGGCGGACGCGGCGTAGTGAAGCACGCGCCGGTCGCCCGGGTATTCGGGCGGGAACTGGATGGCGAGCGCCTGCATGCGCAGGGCGCCGTAGCCGACGGGGTTCGCGAAGCCGATGGTGGCGTAGTGGACGGCGAGCATGGAGATGCCGCCCGCCGTGCGGTTCACGAAGGCCGCGATCACGGAAGGGGCGGTGGCGAGCAGGAAGCCGCCCAGCGAGAGGGGGAGCGTGAAGCGGAACTGGCGCCGCGCGTCGCAGGGACCGCCGCCTTCGGCGGGAACGTCCGGGATTTCCCGGACGTAGCGGCGCGCAAAGAGGTGGGTGAGCGCGAATTCGACCATGCAGGGGACCGTGGTCGCGGCGAGCGCCCACATCGCCCCGGTGAGGCCGAGGGGGAGGAAGAGGGCGGAGGCGGCGACGGTGAGCACGATGCGGACGGTGGTCGCGAGCGTGGCGAGTCCGCTCTCGCGGTTGTTGAAGAGGACAACGAGGGGGACGTTCCGCAGGAAGAAGGAGCCCTGCATGACGAATCCCCACAGGAGCGTCTGCCGGGCCGTCTCGACGAGATGGGGGGCGAGGCCGAGGTAGTTGCGGAAGATGAGTGCGTCGAAGGGCGGCAGGGCGAGGAGGGTCTGCGCCGCGAGGAGCGCGAGCATCATGGCGGTGTTGAGGCGGATGAAGGCACGGTAGCCGGGCCGCGTGCGGGCGAAGACCATGCCCGTCATGACGAGTCCGCCGCCGAGGGCCCCGATCATGAACATGATGGTCTGCCCCTGCGCGAAGGCGGCGTAGGTCCCCTCGCCGAAGGGGCCGTGGGCGGCGATGCCGGCGACGAGCGGGTAGGTGAGGGACTGCGAGAACGCCTGGAGGAGCAGCGGGATGTAGAATCTCGTTGCGCGCGCCGGCGTGTAGCCGCCGAATCTCTCCGCGTCCGTCATAGGGAGCGGGTAGTATACCACACGGCGGCGGGTGGTGGCGGGGTACGGAAAAACACAAAAAACAGAATTGACAATTAGGGGGGGGGTAAGATAAAATAGGCGCGCTTTACAATCGCGAACAAGGAGTTTGAGATATGGATCGAACGAGCGTGGCCGGGATTTGCGTCCTGGGTGTCTGCCTGGCGGGCGGCGCGGCGACGGATGGCTACTACTGGCCGAACGGCTGGTATCACCATCTGAACCCGTGGGAGAGCGTGCGCTACTGGGAGCGCGACTGCGTGCCGGGCGACGGCGGCGTTGCGTACTTCACGGGCACGCAGGCCGGGAACATCGTCTTCACCACGGACGTTGCGCTCGGGGGGCTCGACTTCGGGCAGGTCCAGCTCTACACGCGGGACGGCGCCGTCTATCCGACCGTGCGGGCGGAGGGCGGCTCGCTGACGCTGACGGGCGACCGCGCCTTCGTGAACGCGGAGGGGGTGTGGAACGGCGACCCGTGCGGCCCCGTCCTCCGCCTTCCGCTGCGCGGGACGGGCGCGAACACGTTCACCAAGCACGGCGGCGCGCGCATTCTCATGGAACAGCCCGCGACGGGCTTTGCGACCGTGGCCGTGAGCGGCGGCACGCTCGCCGTGACGAACCGGGGCGAGACGCTGTTCGCGGCGGAGGGGACGCTGGCGGTGCGGGGCGGTACGGCGCAGTGGACACCGGCGGGGGACGGGGCGGCGGAGGCGGCGCTGCCGCCGCTCGCCTATGGCC